>JABDQZ010000339.1 GCA_013041975.1 Gammaproteobacteria bacterium | reverse complement strand
ACTCAACATCATAAGGCTGTTTGCCACGCATTATCTTGACTGGCCAGATGCGCGAACCAGGCTCTCCCGCTTCACCGAGGAACTGGTTGATCTGCACTATGCCGGATGGATCTATCTGGTCTTCCAGCGTCGTGTAGACTACGGTACCGTTGAGCCAGCGGTATTCCGGGTCCGTATGCTTATCCCACTTGAAATCACCTTTTTTAGTGGCGTAGATTTCAAAGCCGTCCTTATCTTGTTTGGCAAACTGTTTGCCATCTGCTCCCAATTGACCCGCTGTGGACCAGTCCCACCACATCTTGGAGCCGTAGTCACCACGAGAGAACTGTGGAATATGGCATGTCTGACAAGCGATTTTATCGGTATGACTGTTGAGTTTTTCCTTCGAAGGATGGGGGCTGGAGCCATGACACTTTCGACAGGAATTGCGTTCGGACCCCTGACGCCCAAATACACCGATTTCACCCTTATCCGCTGCTTCAGGTGAATAGCGACTACCCTGTATCTCATGTTGATCAGATTGATGGCAGGTAGCACATTGGAAATTCAATCCATCCATATCCATGTGAACATCGACAAAATAGTCCGGGTGTTCAAGGGTCGGATCGATATCGCCATGTTTGACTGCCTTGGCACCACCACCTGCGAAATGACAGGTTCCACAGGTCTTGCGACTCGTTGGTCCCACATTCTGCGCAAACTTTTCCAGCTTCGGCCTCCGCTTACCGGGCTTGCGTAAAGCCTCCCTGGAATACTGTCCTGTCGTGTCATGGCAGACAAGACAGTCCACATTCTCTTCGGAGGCAAAGTCAAAACTGTCATTTGTCCAGCCGTATCCAATATGACACTTGGTGCAGGATTCCATATTAGCCGCCGCGGAAATACAGAAATTGTTCACCACGTGACGTTTGCCAAGCATCTGCCCTGTGTCAGGATTTTTGTATTCCCAATTCCAGTGCTTGGTCTGGTGGATCTGTTTGGCCGCATTGGTATGGCATTCCAGGCAGGCCCTTGTGACTTCGGGGCCGGTTTTGAACTTGGTCTTGAGTTGTTCGAACTTTCTATGATCGGCGGTAGACGTCTTGCTTTCAGATTCAGCCAGCGCGCTGTCACCCATAATGATAACAACGGAAAAAAATATCCACGTTAGCGCATGCATCATCGTTATGCGAACTAGTCCTTTTTGGAATTGCAACATAGGGTCCCCCTCAACCTCCTGCTAAAGTTCTGTCCAAGCCTTCCGTGGCTGGACAGATGCGAACATTATAGATTAGTCGGGAGGGGAAGCAGTAGGAATGCTGCCGTCTTTGTGAAATTCGACGTTGGCATCCAGAAAGTAGACTTTTAAATCATCCCGCTGCATTTTGACGATGTCGTAGGCCTCTCCGGCGCGTGCACCAGTGGAACAAAAGAATACGATCGGCTTATCAGTAGGCAACTCGCCGACTTTGTCCTCGAGATCATCCACTGCTATTTGTGATGCCTTGGCAAAGGTACCTCCGGCATCCACTTCTTCCTGGTCACGCACGTCATACCAGTAAAAGCTGTCGGTGTTCTTCGAAATTAGCTTGGTGAAGGAATCGATGGTGATGATTCCGGGTTCCTCACCGGTTTCCACTGTTGGACCACTTGAGCCAGTTGCCTTGGAGACCTTGGCAACCTCATTTCCGTAAGCCTTTTTCCAGGCTGGAAAACCGGCCTGAAATAACTTGACGTTGGTATAACCTTTTGCCACCGCCTTGGCTGCCGATTTGGGGCTCAGCGGGCATTTATAACCACCGCAGTAATAAATGAGTTCAGTGCTCTTGTCTTTGGGCAGCAGATCAAGCTTCTTGTCAAACTCGCGATTGGAGACATTGATCGCAGTTGGAACATGACCCTTTTTAAATTTGCGTGTTGGACGGGCGTCTACGATCACCGCATTACCTTTTTTATTGATCAATTTTTTCACATAGGCTGCGCTGACACCGGGAATGTTCCCCAGCTTCTTCCAGTCCGGATAACCGGCAGCATAGACGGCGATATTCGTATAACCGAGGGCCTCTGCCTTGGTCGCCGATTTATGGCTTAAGGGGCACTTGAGACCACCACAATAGAAAATCAACTGGGTGGACTTGTCCTCGGGGAGGAGGTGGGTCAGCTTGTCAAAGTGGGTGTTCGAAATATTGATCGAAGGGACGATGTGGCCCTTGTCATACTTTCTGGAAGGCCGGGAGTCCACTATCATCACGCCATCCCTTATAGGTATCTTGGCGTACTGGGCGACATAATCTGCGTCAACGACGTTCTTATATTGTTGAAAAGTCTTTGTTTTTTTTGCGTCCTCGGCCATCAATGGCAGTGATATCAAGGAACAAAATAATGCGGCACTAAGCCACGAAAACACCTGTTTCATGGTGGTTTCCTCCTCTGAATAGGTTGTTATTCTGCTTGGTAATTATGGGTAAAGTGAAGCATCCCTGTGGGTAGCAGATGCGTTAATCTTAGAAACTTTACCAATCCTTGTCTATGCATGTTTTGCCGCCGAATTGACTCAAAACAATCTAAATTAACGTTTTCAGTCGGGTAGTCATTGATTCACGTTGCTGGCAAGCTGAATCAGGGCTGTTATTCCTGCTTTAACTGTTTATTGTTGACTGAAGACCCTGTCTTCTGACCAGAGGTCTTCTGCGTATTCCTGATTCCAGCGTACGACTTCGGGCCAGGTATTGATCATGGTCTCGTTTCCAGTCAGGTAATTTTTTCCATACCAGTATCTCCAGAAAACAGCGCGTGAATCCTGAAAGATATCCATGACTTCGTCGATCATCGGTGTCCAGTCTTTATCGATTCTCTTGACCTGTTTACCGTCCTTGAAGTAATCGATGCGATAGTCAGCAAAGGTCTCCTGGTCGATATAGCTGATGCGGTAATCGTACCACCAGTTGCCGTATTTCGTGGTGCTTTTGAGTTTATAAACATTCTTGCCACGATGATCACATTGACGTCTGGGTATGTTTTTGATCAGCCTGTTGTTATTTTGTTCTTCAGCATTCAATTTCATTGAACCGAGACAGTCGGTAAAGGTTTCTTCGCCCAGTAATTCATGGGTTTCATGTTCTGGTTTGCGCAGATAGACATCACCATAGGTAAACTCACTGTCACGCCAGGCCTCATCATGATCAGGTTCGCTTACCTTGCGCACCTTGCGCAGGCTTGGCAGCCAGATCTGGTAGGTCTGTTCCTTTGCTTCGTCGCTGTAGTCAGTGAGCAGGAGGCGAACACCTTCCAGTTTGCCACTATGGAACAGGCCCAGGTCGCGCGATTTTACAGGGCCATTTGCGTAAGCATTGTTGAGGTATCTTCTGAAAGCGACGACCCTGGGTCTTTTGTCTTTTTTCCTGAAAATCAGTGTTGTCACATGTCCTTTGCCATCACGGACGAAAGCAATGTTTTTGACTGAATAGAAATGATTGACGTAATAGACCTGGTCTGCAATTTCATTAGCCGAAGGCTTTTCCTGTGGGTAGGGGAGGTTCTTCGGAGGAGCTGCGAACAATGACTGGCAATATAAAGCTGAGAACAGGGTTGCCAAGATTAAAATTTTAAATGGTTTTGTCATGGTCTCTATCGTCCCGATATGTTTGATCCTGATTAACTTCATTATTCTAGTACAAAATACAGGATAATTGAGAGCGAGTCATTGATGTAAGGGATTTCATCAGAATCGTTCAGCCAGCGTTCAGTTACCTCCACCTAACATTACCATTAAAGAGATAACGCTTTATGATTGGTGGAGAAAAACGATGGAATACAGAAAACTTTTAACTTTTGCTGTTACAGCAGCCTTGATCAGTGGCTGTGCTACTGCAGGTCGCTACGATTACGATGATTATGACCGGGATTATCGTGACGCTTCCAGTACAGAGTTTATTGATGAGGCCAAGGTGATCAGTGCCAGTCCCATCTATGAGACTGTAGCAGTCAACGAACCACAAACCCGTTGCTGGAATGAGCAGGTCTATCATCGCAGACCAAATACCCGAAACGACTCCTATACGCCTACCATAGCCGGTGCGATTGTTGGT
>JABDQZ010000333.1 GCA_013041975.1 Gammaproteobacteria bacterium | reverse complement strand
ATTTCAGACAACGGACCTGGAGCTACTGAAGAGGAAATTGCAGACATGGTTAAGCGCGGTGTCAGAATTGATGAGAATAAATCTGGCTCAGGTCTGGGGCTTTCCATTGTTCATGATATTGTGAAAGACTATTCCGGAACGATAGAATACACAAAGTCGGAAGAACTTGGCGGTTTACAGGTGAGTGTGACAATTCCTTTAGAACAACATCATTAATTTACCTGGGCACTGAATGTATTATTCAGCTTAGTTTCAGCTTCTCCTAATAAGATAATAATAGACAGGGAAAACGGTCAAGTAAATTTTCATGGGAATGAAGACAGTTGTTGATTGTAGGAGATTGAAAATGAACACCAAACTTACAGTATTGGGATTAGTATCTCTGGCTCTTCTCTCTGGCTCGGCGTTCTCCAGTCCAGCTGAGTATGAAAAATACTATTTACAGCGTGGACCAATGCCTTTTGAAGTACTGGATATCAATGGCGATGGCGTTATTACCGCACAGGAACACGCTACAGTTCGCTCAGAACGTCAGGCTACCCGAGCTAAAGCAGGATATAGGATGCGCAATGCTAGAAGGCCCCCTGCTATTGAACAGGCCGACCTGGATGGTAGCGGAGCAATCAGCCGTAATGAATTATCAGCATGGCAGTCTAGGCGTTTTCAACAGCGTTGGTAGCCTCACATCATCTACCAGATTTGAAGCTCCAGTACGCCATGGAGCTTCAGAAAGAGACTAACCGTCAACTATGAAATGGCACCTGACGATTGTAAGTTTTTATATACAGACTGCTGATCAGTATAAAAAATAAGCCACTTCGACAGAATTATATTCCTATGAATGACTGCAATTGACTTTTGCTTCCAGTTTCATTGTTTCCAAATAGGCCGGGGCTAAACTGCTGAAAACAGTCAGATGAGCAATTAACCCCATCAGGGAGCAAGTGCTGAACAGCGGAAGTTAAGATTTTTTTCTATGGGTAGCTATCGGCAAGGAAGAGTCATTGGTGATTTTCAACAATTTCCAGTGTTTTCCGGATTACTGTCATCCAGAGATGGTGGAATTCAGTTTGTCTGTTTTGTGCCCACGAATTTCATATCTGGATATTCTTGCTGCACAGTCTTTATGCAGGACCATTCATGCATAATCAGACCAAAATGAAAATTGGTTAAAATGACAGAATTGAATTATTGTTGTATTCAGTGAACATTCCTTTTTACTTTGAAACCAGAGTACATTTTTATGCTATACAGGATACGTTTCGCAGTAATTCCCATCGTATTATTGGCCATAACGGCTGCTGAGGCCAGGTCTGTTACCCCGTTGGTTGTTGTCGGGCAGTCCGATACGATGATGGTCACCAATGAAATTCCATTGACAGGTACGGTGACTTCACCCCGGTCTGCAGACCTTTCGGCAGAATTGAGTGGCCTGGTTAAAGCGATAAGGATTGAAGAAGGCCAACGTGTTCGCAAAGGTGATGTCATTCTCAAGCTTGATCAGGAACTGGAAAAACTGTCACTGGGTGCTGCGATTGCCAAAAGCAGGCAGGCCCGTCTTGAATTGGCCGATGCAAAACGCCGACTGGCTGACGCCAGGCGACTCGCAAGGCAAAAGACCATTTCAGAAAATGATGTGCAATCCCTGCAGGCAGAAGTCAGCATTGATGAGGCGACCTTACAACACGCACAGTCTGTGCAACGGCAACAAGAAGCGATACTGCGTCGCCACCAGGTACTCGCGCCATTTGATGGTGTCATAAGCCACAAGTACACAGAGGCTGGTGAGTGGTTAGCTCCCGGTGATCCTATCGCTGAACTCATTGCAACCGACAATTTGCGGATTGATTTTCAGGCACCTCAATCGGTTTTTCCCAAGACAACACTACAGACCCCGGTCAAAATCAGCATTGCTGCCATACCTGGTAAAACCTTCAATGGCAGCATCATTACCATAGTTCCTGTTACAAAAGCCGAGGCGCGTACCTTCCTGATCCGTGCTGTCATAAAAACTGAAGACTTTCACATGACGCCGGGGATGTCTGCCAATGGAATACTTGGTTTGGATACGGGTATGGAAGCTGTTGTTGTTTCAAGAGATGCAATTTTGCGGCATCCGGATGGACGCACAACAGTCTGGATCGTCAACCAGGACAACACTGTTTCTGAACGGCTTGTAAAAACCGGTTTGAGCTTCAATGGTTATGTTGTGATTGACCAGGGGCTGGAAGCCAATATCACGATAGTGGTTCAAGGTAATGAGTCGCTTAGGGAAGGTCAGAAAATCTCGATTAAAAAGGACTAGGGCTCATCATGTTTGATGCCATTATTAAGCGCGGTACGCTGATGACGATCATCGCACTCATCATCTGCGTGCTGGGTATATTGGCAGCGCTGAAGATTCCTGTACAGATGATCCCGGACCTGGAAGTCCGCACAATATCCATCCGAACCACCTGGCCCGGTGCTACACCACAGGATGTGGAAAAAGAGATATTGATTGAACAGGAAGAACACCTGAGAAGCGTTCCATCACTACAAAGAATTGTTTCCAAGGCTTCATTCGGCAGTGCTTCCATAGAACTGGAATTTCCCTTTGGCATCAACCTGAATGAAACCCTGATTGCCGTTACCAATGCTTTAAGCCAAGTTCCTTCCTATCCCAATAATGTCAACCAACCACGTGTTTATGCGACCTCCTTTTCAGCCAACTCGTTTATGTATTTTCGTGTTATGCCACTGGAGGGGAACCCCAGGAACCTGGAGATGGCGCCTCTGCAGGATTTCATTGAAGACAATGTGGCTGCGCGTATGGAGACTGTGCCCGGGGTCTCCGAGGTAAGAACTTATGGTGGAGCCGAGCGGCAGGTTCAGATACTGATCAATCCGGCCAAGCTGGTTGAAAGAAATCTCACTATTTCTGCTGTGAGAAATGCAATCAGGGAACGTAACCGGGACATCTCGGGTGGTGAGATCGAGTCCGGCAAACGTCGTTACCTGTTACGCACTATCGGCCGTTTTGACAGCCTTGAAGAATTAAATAACCTGATACTGGTTCGCAGGGGGGATTCGGTTATCCGGCTAGGCGAAATTGCCGAGATAAAGATGGGGCACTTTGAGATCAACCGCATCTCTTATACAGATGGTAAACCAGTTATCGGTATGTCGGTGAGACGCCTGGCCGGGTCCAATGTCATTGATATCAAGCGCAAGATGATGAACGAAGTCGCTGATATCAATAAAGAGGTATTAAAGCCGGCTGGCATGACTATGCGACTGGTTGCTGATGATGTGGGTTATGTTGAGGCATCCGTATTCAATGTCTGGAAAAACCTCAGCATCGGCGCGCTCCTGGCCAGCCTGATAATGTTCCTTTTCCTGCGTTCAGGCAGTGCCACGTTGATTGGCGTTATGGGTATACCCATATGCACCATAGCAGCCTTTCTCGGCTTACTTTTAGGTGACCGAACGATAAATGTCATCTCCCTGGCGGGTGTTGCATTTGCCATCGGCATGACACTTGATAACAGCATTGTGGTACTGGAAAGCATTGAACTTGCCCGCCATAAAGGCAAGAAACGTTTTCAGGCAGCCCTTGAAGGTGTTCGCCAGGTCTGGCCTGCAGTTCTTGCTTCAACCATGACCACCATTCTGGTATTTGTGCCGATAATCTTCATCGAGGAAGAGGCCGGCCAACTGTATTCAGATGTTGCCATTGCTATATCTGCATCAATCCTGGCATCCATGTTAGTGGCTATTACCCTGTTACCGACTGCATCGGCCCGGCTGGCATTTCATACATCGCAAAGTGAAGCCGGGCAAAAGTTACCTGCCTGGAGCAACTTTATACTGCATGGCATAGGCTGGTTGATCAAAGGCAGGATCAGGCGTATTTCAGTTATTGCTGTTGTTGCCATGGCCAGTGCATCGATTATTTTCTTTCTGACACCGCCTGCCGAGTATCTGCCCGAAGGAGAAGAGCCCAAGGCATTTGCCAGTATGACATCGCCGCCTGGTTATAACCTTGAAACCATGGCTGCCATTGGGCAGGAACTGCAGGAGTACTTCCTGCCTTTTCTGGATCACTCGCCGGAACAGTTTGACAATGGTGAAACTGAAGTTCCTGCACTGGCCTATTTAAATCTCAGTATTCAGGCTACTCGTATCCGTATCATTTCACAGCCAAAAGATCCCGCGCATATCAAACCCATGATGGAAGCTATCGCCAAAAAATATAAAACCTATCCGGGAATGCGGTCGTTCGTAACCAGGGGTTCTATTATCACCAGTAACAGTGGTGGCAGCCGTAGTATAAATCTCGACATTTCAGGGCCGTCACTGGAGGATATTTTTGATGTAGCGCTGGCTGCTGACCGGCGTGCCAAAGCAGTTTTTGACAAGCCCAGAGTAAGAGCCAACCCATCAACCCTGTCTCTTTCCCAGCCCCTGATAGAAATCAGGCCAGCCTGGCGGAGACTGGCCGAGATTGGTATGCCGGCTTCAGAGCTTGGCTTTACGGTGGCAGCACTGACAGACGGCGCTTTTGTCGATGAGTTTTTCCTGGCTGACGATAAGATTGATATCTATCTCTACAGTCATCTCGGTTTTGAAGCAAAGCTGGAAGACATGAAACAGTTGCCGGTCTATACACCTGTCGGTTCAGTGGTGCCACTTTCTTCGATTGCCACGATCAGGGAAACGGTTGATACCAGTTCCATCAGGCGGGTTGATGGCAAGCGCACGGTTACGCTCAATGTCATCCCGCCTGACAATGTGCCACTTGAGACAGGTGTAGAGATTGTCAGGAAGAATGTTGTTGATTATCTGCAGCAGGCAGGTGAGATACCCGGCAATGTCAAAATCAAAATCTCGGGAGCCAGTGACCAGCTGGATGCTACCAGGAACGCCTTGACCAGCAATTACCTGATCGCACTGATTATCAT
>JABDQZ010000331.1 GCA_013041975.1 Gammaproteobacteria bacterium | reverse complement strand
CCTTATGCCAGGCCGCTTTATCGGCTTGATTGGCGCGATACTGCTTTAAACCACCATTACTACTAATTTCGCGACTGATGGTTGAAGGTGAGCGCTGTAGATTAGCAACAATGGCTCTGAGCAAATGGCCAATGGCAAGTCCACGGGATATTTCTTCGCGCTCATACAAAGACAGACTTCGGGTTAAACGTTTGCGTACTGCTGGCCTTATACCGCTCGATTCAGCGATGATGCGTTCAATGGATGAGTGATATCGTCCAAATAGCCTCGCTATAGAGCCCAGTGTCTCGCCTTTCTGCCAGCGATCCCACATCAAAGCTTTTTCTTCTTCGGTGTAGTGACGCCTTGTTCGTCGTTTCATTTTCAACATCCTCCTCTCTATCATTAGAGATTAGATGTTGCATCGACCGGTTGAGACCGCATCACACAATAGCCAGTCACTTTCAGTAAATCTATCTGAAACTCTGCCTGCTTTGTAGATTCTATCTCTTAAAATGACTGATTGACTGATAATAAGAAATTGCAATACTCACAATAAAATCTGGTGACACTGTAACTTGCCGAAAGCAGTTTGGTTTAAAAACTGGCATACCTTTGTCTCAAGCCAACGCCTGCAGCCCAGAAGATTACTACCGGGGCTCGTGACGATTAACCTCCTGGCAGTATATCTGCAATTCCGGCAGGTCATATTAACACTGAACATCTGTCGCTTTTTCATAAGGCACACGGGAATCCGGGAGAACCCTCTGGAATTAGCAGGCCTGTCATGGGAAAGTATTTCATCTTCAGTATTTGGACAAATGAGACAGAGTTAACCATACTTGTTCAAGTTCCATGATAGTAGACGGTTGATTTTCTCATATCAATTCCACTTTGAATGCAATGGGCAGCGATGATCTCGATTGTTGATTTTTTACTCATTCTCATGCTTGTTTTACTGGCCACATGGGGAAGTCTGGCACTGTATTATTCAGAGCTTGAGCATTACTCGCCGATAAACAGCATATTTGCTATAACGTTTGGAATGACGGGATTGTGGGCGTTGAATGCACTTGTTTTTAATGATTCAGCTGTGCTTTCTTTGTCTGTTTTTACTTTTTTTTTAGTCGTATTACTTGTCTGGTGGAGCCGCATTCACCCTTCCAACCAGCGTGACTGGCGCACTGATGTTGAGCGTCTGGCAAGCGCAGATATCCAAGGTGATCTGGTGACGGTTCGTAACATACGTAATTTTGATTACCGAAGCGCAACTGACTACACGTCATCTTATTACGACAAAACCTTTAATATGAGTCAGTTATCTTCAATTGACCTGGTACCTGTGTATTGGATGGGGCCGACCATAGCACATACTCTACTGAGTTTTGGTTTTGAGAATGGTGATTACCTTGCTATTTCAATAGAAATGCGCAAGGAAAAAACTAAAAGACATTCGACGATCAAAGGTTTTTTCAAACAATATGAGCTTTATTATGTTGTTGCCGATGAACGTGATGTGATTCGTTTGCGTACTAATTACCGGAAGCCTGAGCAAGATGTCTATATTTACAGGGCAAAGGGAGCCGTTGACCATGGCCGGCGCCTGTTTATGGCATACATGCACCGAATAAATTCGTTACATACCAAACCAGAGTTTTACCATTCCCTTGTCAACAATTGCACCACCGGCATCTGGATGAATTCAAAAATAAATCCGGGCCATATCCCCATGTCCTGGAAAATATTAGCGAGCGGGTATCTGCCAAAACTCCTTTATGAAGAGGGAATACTGGATCAGAATCTTTCTTTTGAAGAATTAAAGCGAATCTCCTTAGTCAACGAGCGTGCAAAAGCGGCTGATACGGACAGTGATTTTTCTGCACGCATCAGAGAAGGGTTGCCTGGTATGAAGCTGCACAAGAAACCAGGGTGATGACTGCTTTTTAGCTATAAGTATGATTCATTGTTTAACGATAGCTATGCACCGAACATCTGTTTTTCTCCCCGAGGTGCAACCCAAATAACCCGTCCATTTCCCTTTCCCCAGGGTTCGACAGGCCTATTCTCTACTCCGATGTTTCCTTTGAAATTCAAGCTAGCCGACTCCTGAAACGCACGTTCTCTGGCCGAGAATAGCAACCTCTGCGACCTTTGGGGATGAGGCATAGACATGGGGATGGCGTACAGAAGTTTTGGCAGAGAGCAAAGCCTGTCGTAAAGTACCTAAGCCTAATAACAGACGTAACGGTACTACGTATGAGAAATCCTTTTCAGATATTTATCCTGTTTTTCATTTTGTTTTCTTTTACTACTCTCGTTTCTGCCGAGGGGTCACAACCAAGCTATGAAGTGAGTCCTATTGGATGGGTGCGAAAGATTGAAGGTAAAACATTTATTGAAATTAATAAGCAATATCAGGATGCTTTGCTTGGGCTTGAGCAATTCAATTCAATCTGGGTGTTATATTGGTTCGACAGGAATGACACCCCAGAGAAACGATCCATTCTTCAGGTTCATCCCCGAGCAAACCTCGACAATCCTTTACGAGGAGTATTTGCAACCCGTGCGCCAGTTAGACCTAACTTAATTGCGTTGAGTCGCTGTGACATTATCTCAATAAAAGAAAATGTTATAGAAATCGATTACATTGACGCTTTCCCTAATACGCCAGTACTCGATATTAAACCATGAAGCATTTGACGCTATCCTGACAAGTTTACCTTCCCTCACATCTGCTCACGATGCTTTCTAGCG
>JABDQZ010000330.1 GCA_013041975.1 Gammaproteobacteria bacterium | reverse complement strand
AACCACCACCGTATGGTGCGCCGTAACCACCGCCATAAGGGGCGCCGTAACCATAACCGTAGTCATCGTCATCCATTACCTGTTCCATTTCTTCCATCCAGTATCTTGGATCCCACTCATCATATGGGTTGCAATCCGGGATTTCACCGTATGGGCCCATGCATTTCCAGTCGTCATCGCTGTCAAAGAAAAATGCAGAAGCTGTAGATGATGCAGTCATGACAGCCAGTGCTGCCAGTGACATTGCAAATGATTTTTTCATAGCTAACTCCTAAGAAGTTTTCGTTCGTTGTGTGATTAGTGACTACGTATTATAAGTATCTATTTCAATAAATCAATAAATAAGTATTTACTAATACGCTTTTTATGATTATTCAGGAATTTTATTCTTGATAAAGTCCGTGATTGCCTGTTGTGCGACAACTAAATTTTCACCGGCTTGCGATGATAGTGGCTCACCAAGTTCAAACTGATAGCCACGAATTTCCATCAGCCAGCATTCGGGCATGGGTGTGGAGTTGACACTTTGACAGATTTCCATAAGGGATTGAGGGGAAACCGCATGAGAGCTGTAGCTTTGGTCCTTTTGAGGTGAAATTTCTCTGAATTCAAAGGGAGTCGTTGCTGACATGCTGGCATCGATGAAAATCACCAGTTTGCGGTTTTCCAGGTCAGTGCAATGTTCAATCTGTAGCTGAAAATCGGTGAGTAGCTCAACATGTTTCAAACTGAGTTGGGTGAGTTTGTTATGACAAAGCGGGCCTAGCGCATCATCACCACGGGAAGGGTTGCCCCATGTCAGGATCAAAATCGCTTTGGAGTCCGGGCTCATTTAGCGTGATGAATAAAGTCGCCGTTGCTGTTTTTTAACAATCGCTTTCTGGTATTGCCTTTGATATCCAGCAGTTCAATTTCCAACGGCATTTTCCCCATCGCATGAGTCGCACAGGATAAACAGGGATCATAGGCCCGTATAGCGACCTCTACCTGATTCAGCAACGGTTCTGTCAGTTCATTACCATCAAGATATTGCACCGCAACCTGGCGGATAGATTCATTCATTGCCTGGTTATTATTGGTAGTAGAGACAATCAGGTTGGCTTTTTCAACAATCCCTTCATCATTGATTTCATAGTGATGAAACAGTGTGCCTCGGGGTGCTTCCAGTATCCCGATGCCGGTTGATTGCATTTTGCCTTTATTAATCAGTTCACTTCCCTGGATATCAGGATCGTGTAACAGGTCTTCAATGGCTTCAGCGCAAAAAAGCAGTTCGATAAGGCGTGCCCAATGATAGGCAAGCACCGAATGTACCGGTTTGCCAGGCGAAAAGTTTTTAAACAGCTTGCGTTGTTCTTCTGCCAGTGGTGTATTGATATATTCGCAGTTGTTGATACGCGCAAGAGGACCGACACGATACCAGCCGTTTTCCGTTCCCAGGGACTTGATAAACGGAAACTTCATGTAGCTCCAGTTCTTGATGCCCTCGGCGAGATAGTCACGATATTCAGTGGCAGCAACATCCTCGAATATCAGGTCTCCTTTGGCATCAGTGGCTTTAAGATAGCCATCATAGATATCAAATTCCCCGTTCCTGCCTATCATGCTCAGCATATTGCTTTCAATCGTTGCAAACGATTGATGATAGTCCGGTTGCTGCTCAATAATCTGTTTAATCAGTTCCACCGCAGCTTGTGACCACTGCAATATCTGTTTGATATCTTTTTCAAGATAAGCAATTTCTTCCTTGTTTAGTGATTTGTTGACGCCGCCGGGAATGGCTCCGGTACCGTGCACGCGTTTGCCGGATGTCAGACGAATTACTTCCTGGCCGAACTTGCGTAAAAGTACGCCCTGTTTGGCAATCTCGGGATTATCTTCAATCACGCCAACAATATTGCGGTGCCTGACATCATCGTCATAGCCAAACAACAGATCGGGTGAACATAAATGGAAGAAGTGCAGGGCATGAGACTGCAGGGTTTGCCCGTAATGCATCAGGCGACGTATTTTTTCTGCTGTGGGTGTCAGTTGATTGCAGCCAACTAACATATCGGTAGCTTTTGCCGCGGCCAGGTGATGACTGACTGGACAGATACCGCAGAGGCGTTGTACCAGTACCGGTAATTCCCAGTATGGCCGGCCTTGAATAAATTTTTCAAACCCTCTGAATTCGGCAATATGCAGGCGAGCTTGTTGTATCTGATTGTTTTCATCCTGTAACAGAGTGACTTTTCCGTGCCCTTCCACACGGGTTACAGGTTCAATAGCTATACGTTTAAGCTTTTGCGGATTTTTTGCAGTTTCTAAATTCATTCCGTTACCTGTTGGGAAAGTAGTCCAGCCTTCGTTGTAAACTAATCGTAATGTATTTGCTCATAAGGAAACGAAATCGGTTTCCCTTCAATCAACTCAGTTAAAAAAGTCCAGATGGTATCCCCCGAAGGTGGGCATCCCGGTAAAAAGTAATCTATCTTGACGACCTCGTGAATTGGATGCACCTTGTTCAACAACAGGGGAATCTCAGGATCACTGGGTATCATCGGGTTATCGACACCGATACCATCGATATAGGCTTCTTCCAGACATTCCTTTAGTTCAAACTGGTTTCGCATTGCTGGAATGCCACCGTTAACCGCGCAGGCCCCGAGTGCAACCAGTATCGAACATTGGTTACGAAATTCCTGCAACACTTCAATGTTTTCAGCATTGGCTACGCCACCTTCAACAATGCCGATATCGCATTTTCCAACGGTTTTGATATCAGTGATCGGACTACGATCAAATTCAACCAGAGTCACCAGTTCAAGAATACGTTCATCAATGTCCAGAAATGACATATGACAGCCAAAGCAGCCGCATAGCGAAGTTGTGGCGAGTTTTAGCTTACTCATTATCTGCTACATCCCCAACGATACTGACCGGTTGTTTGTCGTATAGCCTTTCGCCTATCGGCTGGTTGTAGCCATGCTCACGATTGAGAATGGCTCCGGTGGGACAAACGTGAGCAGCCTTGTCATTATTGTCAAAATCACTGTCGCCGAGTTTGCCTGTGGAGGTATTGATTACCAGGTGCCGCTTGATGCCCCGCTCACTGATGGAAAATACATTTTTGCCATCTACATCACGGCTGGCACGCACGCAAAGTTCACATAAAATGCAGCGGTTGAAGTCGATGACATAGTCAGGGTGTGAAGCATCCAGTTCGCGCTTTGGGAAGAAATGCGTAAAATGCGGAGATAGCATGTCGCAGTAATAAGCGACGGCCTGTAGCTGACAGGCACCACTTTTTTCACAACCAGGGCAAACATGGTTGCCTTCAACAAACAGCATCTGTAACAGCGCACGACGCTGCTGCATAATTTCATCACTGTTGTTTTCTATTTCGACATTTTCAGTGGCAGGCATGGTGCAGGCTGAAACATTACGGCCATTCATATTGACGATGCACACTCTGCAACTGCCATGTGGAACAAATTCCGGGTTGTGACACAGATGCGGAATG
>JABDQZ010000162.1 GCA_013041975.1 Gammaproteobacteria bacterium | reverse complement strand
CTACGGCAAAGTTGCTTTTCTGATCCTGTTGCTGATCGGTTTTTACCGTGTTTCAGATATTGTTCTTGGTGTTATCTCCAATGTTTTCTACCAGGACATGGGCTTCAGTAAGGATCAGATTGCCACGGTGACCAAGGTGTTTGGCATCTGGATGACAATTCTGGGTGGTTTTCTTGGCGGGTTTCTTACCGTTCGTTTTGGCATGATACGAATTCTTATGCTGGGTGCCGTGATGACAGTGATAACCAATTTACTCTTCATTCCGGTAGCCAATAATCCGGGTGATCTGGCCTTGCTGTATGTCGTTATCGGTGCTGACAATATTACGGCAGGTCTGGCCAGTGCAGCCTTTATTGCCTATCTATCCAGTTTGACCAGCCTGTCATTCACTGCAGTACAGTATGCGGTATTCAGTTCATTGATGACCCTGTTTCCAAAGTTGCTGGGCGGCTATTCAGGATCCATTGTTGATGCCATTGGTTATCAGAATTTCTTTTTTGCGGCCTCAATGATCGGGGTTCCTGTGTTTTTACTGGTATGGCTTGCCGGTAGATATACCCGTACGGCATCACAATGAACGAGCTCAGTTACCTGTCTGCGTTTATGGTTGGTTTACTTGGTGGCGTGCATTGTGTTGGTATGTGCGGTGGTATCGTCAGTGCCATGACCATGAGTCTGGATAGAAATGCTCCCGGACAGTTCCGTTTTCATATGGCCTACAATGTCGGTCGGATTGGCAGTTATATTCTAGCTGGCAGTCTGATGGGGGGGCTGGGTGTTATGCTGGCTGGCTACCTGCCAGTGAAAATGGCTCAACAGATATTGCTGGGTCTTGCCGGTGTGTTCATGGTCTTTCTGGGACTGTATCTGGCAGGATGGTGGACTATCCTCAGGCGGCTTGAAGAGCTTGGTGGTGTTGTCTGGAAAAAAATTCAGCCGCTGGGTAATGGCCTGTTGCCCGTTACATCAAGTCGCAAGGCGCTTTTCCTGGGGATGTTATGGGGCTGGATTCCCTGTGGCCTGGTGTACAGTGTGTTGATCTGGTCGATCAGTGCGGGCAGTGCTCTGGAAGGTGGTCTGCTGATGCTGGCTTTTGGGCTGGGCACATTGCCAAACCTGTTGGCAATGGGAGTGATCGCTGAAAAGCTTACCGCGTTTGTGCGACAGCCTGCTACGCGTCAGGTAGCAGGCTCACTGGTCATCCTGTTGGGGATGTATACGGTATATCAGGCGTTATAACCTTTACTGAAAACTGTGTTCAAGTTTTGCCGTAAAAGGCTTTTTGGCTCCAACCGGCATCACATCCAGCATAAATACGAAGGGACCCTGAGAGGAGATGATGAAATCACCGATGTAGTAGATGGCATTGCCTTCACGGATCTCTTTCAGGTTAATGGAGCGCTGCTGACCGAGCAGGTTAATGACACGGGCGCGAATATTAGCCATTACCGCAGTGCCCGTGGTTCCGGGAACATCCTGTATGACGCTGATGTTGATCATGCCGCGGTTCTTTGAGCGGATGATGCGGTAGGCACTGGCAATGTTGGGTGAAAGAAAATCCGTAGTAATGACATTGTGGTGAATGGTATGGCCTGGAATTTTCGTGCTGTTTTCAGCCTGGGATAACGCAGGCATAAGCAGGAATACAGTTACCAGCAAGATCATCAGTTTTTTCATCGGGTTCTCCTTGGAGTATTTGGCGGATTAAATGTTATATCGGTGCACCTGTTGGTCGGCGCTTCATTCAAGTATAGACAATAATTCAGAACGAGCAGATTCACGATGGTTCAGGTGATATGACGTTGATTGAGTTGATCGATAAGATTGCCGATATATTCAATCTGTTGTTTGTTTACTTGGGCTCTGTCGGTAGATTCAGTCAGCTTTGTTTCCAGCATTTCTCGTGATTGTGTAGCTATTTTCAGATCCTGTACCTTGCGGTTAAGCATATCTCTGTGATCTTCTATCTGGAATGCCAGAGGCTGCAGTGATGAGTTTACCCAGTGATTGATTTCACGCTGAATTTTACTAAACAGTTCCTTGGCATTATGACCAATTGTCGTAAAGAAGTTTCTGGCAACCTTGGATTGGCCGGTCAGGCTGATGCGGTGGCCTTTACCGAAAGCACTGGCTTCTTCAATTATGGCGTCCAGTTGTTTCTGGTGTTCGTCCAGTGTCCAGGCTTTGGGTTGTATTACACCTATACCATGATCATTGGCAAAACGCTGGTAGATGTTTTTGATGAGTTGACTGTTTTCAGCCACTTTACGTTCTATCGCCATCATGTACAGCTTTAATTGCCTGGAAAAGGCGCTGACAGCTTCCTGTACGCCCTTGCTGGTCCAGCTTTTCTCCATGGAATCGCGTGCCTCAGTCAGGGCTTGTTCAAATACTCTCTGATCAAGCGTTTCCTGCAATTCACGGGCTTTCTCATCAATAGAATGTCCAAAATGCTTGAGTGCATTTGAATTGAGGCGAAATCTGTCCTGTTCCTGTTGAGTGTCTTTCAGCAGTTTTTCGATAGCTGCTGCACTTTGCTGGTGAATATTGCTCATTTCCTCGATTTGTGATTCTTCCTGGCTCAGGCGGTTTTTTATGACACTGCCGGTTTTTTCGAGCAGATCCACAAGTTCAGCGGTGATGTCCTGAATGATGATTTCCTGTTTGGACTGTGTCACTTGATGATTTACATGGTCTTCCAGTTCAATGATGCCACCACGTTTGATCAAATCCTGGTCTTTACGTACCAGGCCGAACAGGCTTTTCTGGGCGGATAGCGGAAATATCTTTGAAAGGGGAACGCCCAGTGTGCGTGCCGTAAACAAAATCTGTGATTTGATGCTATCTTCGATTTCTTTGGGGGATCGCAATTCATCCCACAGGGTATCAACCTTGTTTAAAACCACTGTCAGTCGATTGCGGCGCTGTTTTTGGTGGCCGTAGAGGTTATGTTGCCAGATATCCAGATCGGTCTGGGTGACGCCGGTATCAGCTCCCAGAACAAAAATGGCGGCCTGTGCTGAAGGCAGCATGGTCAGGGTCAATTCCGGTTCGGTACCAATGGCATTCAATCCGGGCGTATCAAGAATATTCAGCCCATGTTTCAGTAAAGTATGGGGGTAGCTGATAATAGCATGACGCCATTTAGGTATATCGATGTATTTGGGTTGGCGGCCATGTGGGTGCAGGACATCTTCATTAAGCAACCCGTATTGCCTTGCTTGATCAGGCGTGACATGAAGCGTACTGGCCAGCTCTCTGAAACTATTTTCCAGTGAGTCAGAATCATTCGGATCAAGCAGAATTTCATGCCATTCATCCGGCATTTTCTGCAGTTCTGTGAGGGTGTGATCGCTTAGACGTGTTTCAATCGGTAATAGACGAATGTAAGCCTCATCACGCTGATCATCGTACAGAATTTCGGTTGGGCACATAGTAGTGCGTCCAGCATCCGAGGGAAGCAGCCGCCGTCCTGTATCGGAAAAAAACAGCGCATTGATCAATTCGGTTTTGCCACGGGAGAACTCCCCTACAAAGGCAATAGTAATACGATCACTTTCCAGTTTATGAAAGCAGCGAGCCAGCGTATTCCAGGCTTCTTCGCTAAACAGACCGTGATTTTCGAGCCAGTCTTCCAGTTCCTTGATGGTTGAAAGGGTGTGTTTTTTCCAGTCTTCATACTGGTTGACACCATCTGACAGTTTTTTCTTGGCTGACACTAACGCTCTCTGGAATTATGAATATGATTGATGATGCTTAGTTATCGGCCGGCATAAAGATTAATTTAGAAACTAAGTGTTTTTGCCAGATGCACCAGAGGCGGAATCAGCAGCATTTCCAGTAATACCAATAAAATCATCGCAATCATGGGTGAGAGGTCAAGTCCTCCCATGTCAGGTAGGATTTTGCGTGCTGGCTTCAGCACGGGATCTGTCAGACTGTAAAGCAGGCCAATCGCTGGATTGTAACCACCGGGAGATATCCAGCTGATGATGACGGTGATCAGAATGGAAAACAGGAAAATATTGATGACCAGTGCCAGAATTTCAGGTATAGCCAGTAGCGCAGGATAAAGCAGCATGGTCTTGCCTGTGATAACTGAAATCAGTACCAGTTCCAGAAACTTCACGACCCAGGCGAGTACCAGCGTGGAAAGATCCAGTCCCCCGTAGCCCGGAATAAAAGAGCGGAAAGGCTTGAGAACCGGTGCCGTGGCCTTGACGATAAACTGTGAGATGGGATTATAAAAATCCGCACGCACCAGCTGTAATAAAAAGCGTAGCAGGACGATCAGCAGGTACAGGCCAAAAACAACCTGTACCAGAAAGACCAGTGGATTGGTGAGATAACTGCTATCCATTATTCATCCCGATTTCCGGAAAGTTCCTCGGAGCGATTTTTAGCTGCCTGCATGGCCTGACTGACAATGTCTTCAAAACTCTGGCCTTGCAGGTAGTTAATGGCAGCTTCCGTGGTACCACCGGGTGAAGTGACTTTCTTTCTTAATTCTTCAGGCAGGTCATTGCTTTCCATTGCCATTCTTGCGGCGCCCAGGGCCGTTTGCAAGGTCAGTAAATGAGCTGTTTCTTCAGACAGCCCCATATCAATGCCGGCCCTCGTCATCGCTTCCATAAACAGGAAATAGTATGCTGGTCCACTGCCGGACAAGGCAGTAGCCGCATCGATTTGCTTTTCAGTGTCTAACCAGCGAGTGATGCCAACGGCACGCAGAATGGATTCAGCGATGTCTTTCTGTTCCTGGCTGGTATTGGCATTGGCGTGTAAAACGCTAGCGCCGGTTTGCAGCATGGCCGGTGTATTGGGCATGGTGCGGACGATAGCGGTTTCCTTGCCAAGCCAGCTGGCAAGACTGGATTCTGTAATACCGGCTGCAATGGAAATGATCAGTGCCCGGGTCTGTTTTATTGCCGGTTCGATTTCCTGGCAGACAGCCTGCAGAATCTGGGGTTTGACTGCCAGTACCACCACGTCGGCTCCACTGACCGCGCTACAGTTGTCATCCGTTGTATGAATGCCGGAACCGGCCAGGTTTTCTCTTTTCTCGGCTAACTGGTCGCTGGCGGTAATGCTGTCGGCAGGGTAGCCGTCAGCCAGCAGGCCATTAATCAATGCAGTGGCCATATTGCCGGAGCCGATAAAAGCCAGTTTTTTTGTCATAAGTCTTTTTCCTGTGTGTTTCAGGGATTCATATCCCGTTTGCCGAAGATAGCCGTTCCTATACGCACGATGGTGGAACCTTCTTCAATGGCAATTTTCATGTCACCGGACATTCCCATGGAAAGGGTGTCGAGTGAAAAACCGTTGCTGTTGATCTTATCCTGTAAATCAGCCAGTTGTCGAAAAAATTGCCGTTGTTTGTGCTGATCTGAAGTCGCTTCAGGGATGGTCATCAGGCCTCGCAATTTCAGTCGTGGCAATTGGCTGATTTGTCGCGCCAGTTGCAGTGTATCCTCTGCCACTACTCCGCTTTTGTCCGGATCTTTACTGATATTGACCTGAATGCAGATATTGAGTTCCGCTAATGCTGGTGGTCGCTGGTCATTGAGGCGGTGCGCATGTTTGTAGCTGGCAACTGTGTGAACCCAGTCGAAGTTTTCGGCGATCGCTCGGGTTTTGTTGCTCTGAATCCTGCCTATAAAATGCCAGTGAAGTGGAAGTTGCCCAAGTTGGTTTATCTTGGCAATCGCTTCCTGCAGATAGTTTTCACCAAAATGTATTTGACCAGCTGAATAGGCCGCTTCTATTGCTTCAATCGGCTTGGTCTTGCTGACAGCCAACAGCATAACATCTGAAGCAGATCGGCCACAGGCTGTACAGCTTTCGGTGATTTGCTGGCGGATTTTCTGGAGATTGATTTTTATATCGTTTGTCATGTTATCACTAACAAATCCTGATATAGTGAAAAATTATCAGGATAGCTAAAGGATCATTCAGCCTTGCCGCTGAATTATAAACCAGACTCATAACAACTAACATCGAAACAAGAGGGTGATCTCGCATGGATATTGCTGAATTACTGGCTTTTAGCGTCAAACATAACGCTTCAGACTTACATTTATCGGCAGGCCTGCCGCCGATGATCCGCGTTGATGGCGATATTCGCCGTGTTAATGTTCCGGCACTGGATCACAAAATTGTTCATGGCCTTGTTTACGACATCATGAACGACAAGCAACGCAAGGATTTTGAGGAATTTCTTGAAACAGACTTTTCCTTTGAAATTCCAGGTCTGGCACGCTTTCGTGTCAATGCTTTTAATCATGACCGTGGAGCCGGTGCTGTCTTTCGTACCATTCCTTCCAAGGTGTTGACGCTCGAAGAGCTCAATACGCCAGCGATTTTCAAGGACATTACCAATAATCCGCGTGGACTGGTACTGGTAACCGGACCAACCGGTTCCGGTAAGTCGACCACTCTGGCGGCAATGATTGATTACAAGAATGACAATGATTATGGCCATATTCTGACCATTGAGGATCCGATCGAATTTGTTCATCAGAGCAAGAAATGTCTGGTCAACCAGCGTGAGGTGCACAGGGATACCCTGGGATTTTCGGAAGCACTGCGTTCAGCCCTCCGTGAAGATCCCGACACGATTCTGGTGGGTGAGCTGCGTGACCTTGAAACCATTCGCCTGGCCTTGACCGCTGCTGAAACCGGTCACCTGGTATTTGGCACCCTGCATACCAGTTCCGCGGCCAAGACCATTGACCGTATTGTTGACGTGTTTCCGGCGGCAGAAAAATCCATGGTACGTTCTATGCTGTCGGAATCACTTCGAGCGGTAATTGCTCAGACTTTGCTGAAGCGTGCAGGTGGTGGTCGTGTCGCAGCTCATGAAATCATGATTGGTACACCGGCAATCAGAAACCTGATCAGGGAAGACAAGATCGCCCAGATGTATTCTGCCATTCAGACTGGTCAACAGCATGGTATGCAAACACTCGATCAATGTTTGACGGATCTGCTTCAGAAAGGTCTGATTTCACGCCAGGATGCGCAATCTAAAGCCCAGAATAAAGAGCAGTTTATTTAATTTCCGTTCAAAAAAGGCATAACGATATGGATTTCATGAGTTTACTGGCGCTGATGGTAGAGAAAAAGGCATCCGACCTGTTTATTTCAGCCGGTATTGCCCCAAGCATGAAATTGCATGGCCGGGTTATGCCGGTTACCAAGAGCAAGCTCACTGAAGAACAGGCCAGGGAACTGACGCTTTCAATTATGACGCCAGCACAGCGTGATGATTTTCATAATACCAAGGAATGTAACTTTGCCATCAACCGGGAAGGGATAGGACGGTTTCGTGTTAGCGCCTTTGTGCAGAAAGATTGTGTGGGTATGGCTATTCGTCGTATTGAAAGTCGTATTCCCGAGATCCCCGATCTGAAGTTGCCCAAGGTGGTTGAAGACCTGGCCATGGTAAAAAGAGGCCTGGTGATTTTTGTGGGTGCAACGGGTACCGGCAAGTCGACTTCGCTGGCGGCTATGCTGGGTCATCGCAACAGACACAGTACAGGTCATATCATAAGCATCGAAGATCCTATTGAATTCGTGCATGAACATGATGGCTGCATTATCACCCAGCGTGAAGTGGGTTCTGATACTGAATCCTATGATGTGGCGCTGAAGAACACCTTGCGCCAGGCACCCGATGTCATTTTAATTGGCGAGATTCGTTCACGTGAAGTAATGGACTATGCCATTGCTTTTGCAGAAACCGGGCACCTGTGTCTTTCTACGTTGCATGCCAATAACGCCAACCAGGCCCTCGATCGCATCATCAACTTTTTTCCGGACGAACGCCGTGATCAGTTGTTGATGGACTTGTCGTTAAACCTCAAAGGTATTGTTGCCCAGCAATTAGTCCGGCGTCCTGATGGTAATGGTCGTCGTGCGGTTGTGGAGGTATTGCTCAATACACCGCTGGTTTCCGAACTGATCAAGAAAGGTGAGGTTCATACGCTGAAAGATTTGATGAAACGTTCCAATGAGCATGGTATGAACACCTTTGATCAGGCTTTGTATGCCTTGTACAAGGAAGGCGAGATTTCCTACGATGATGCCATCATGCATGCAGACTCGGCCAATGAAGTACGCCTGATGATAAAGCTGGGTGATGAAAATGTCGTTTCTGTTTCAAACAAGGCTCTGGATAATGCCCAATTGCTGGATGATAGTCACTGATTGATCAGGCTGGTTTGCTCTGCGACAAGTTGCCGGGAAAGTTATCTACAAGTAATGGATGGGGTTTGTCGAAGTAATAACCCTGGCCCATATCAATACCAATTGTTTTCAATTCATCCAGTATTTCCTTATTTTCAATGAATTCTGCAATGGTAATCAGCCCCAGTTTTTTGCCAACGTTATGAATGGCGTCAATCATCACCAGTGATGATTTGTCTGCAAGAATACTTTGCACAAATGAACCATCAATCTTGATGTAATCCAGCGGCAGACTCTTTAAGTAGGAAAAAGAGCTCAAGCCACTGCCAAAATCATCCAGTGCGATATAACAGCCAAAAGACTGCATGTGTTCCATAAACTTTCGCGCCTGCTCAAGGTTTGCAATGGCTACAGTTTCGGTTATTTCAAGACAGAGTCTTCCAGGCGGGAGTTCAAATGTGTCGGCAATTTTGCGCAATTCCAGCATCTTGTCTTTTGAGCTCAGGGTCTGACCGGAAAGGTTGACAGCATAAACCGTGTGATCCAGAGGGGTTTCGACAATAAGCTGGCAGATCTGATTGAATAC
>JABDQZ010000323.1 GCA_013041975.1 Gammaproteobacteria bacterium | reverse complement strand
GTGGTATTCACATTATGACCACTGTCTAAATGTGATTTAACACCCTCTATACGATTTTCTTCAGCTGCGATGACCAGTGGTGATGAATCCGTGAGCAGGGTGTTGCCATCGTTGTTTTCGCTGCAGGACGACAACAGCAACAGGGTAACAGCAATAGCCAGGATTCTTGTCATGGGGTTGTTATTCTATGCGACTGCGAATTGAGCCTTCAGCGAGACGGGTTTTGATTAATTGGCCTTTTTCAGTCTCGGATGATTTGCGAATAATATGGCCGCTATCATCCCGGGTAATGGAATAACCTCGACTGAGTGTTGCCAGGGGGCTGACCGATTCCAGCATGCGGGCAGAAGCTGAAAACTGTTTTTGTTTCAGATCGATGCTTTGGGTAACCAGGCGTTTGATAGTGTGTTGCAATAGTGCCATTTTTTCCTGGTACTGTCGAAGTTGTTTCTCCGGATTTAGTTGTTTCAGGCGTTGCCGAACCCCATGGAAACGGGCTTTCAACTGAAGGAGACGATTAACCGGACTCAATCGAAGTAAACTGGCTTCAAGTTGTGAATGCTTGATGTTTGCCTGGGTCATTTTTCTTTCCAGTAACTGATGCAGGCGCTGTTCAAGCAAATCAATGCCTTGGGACCTGTTTTGCATCTGTCGCTGAGGCGAAAGTGCTTCCAGGCGTTGGTGCAGTTGCGAGAAATTTGAATGAGACTGTTGTATTTGCTGACGGTGTGCAGAGCCTAGCCGCTGGAACAGTTTCTCGAGAGTGTTTCGGATATGTTGCTGCTCGGGTGATGCCAGCTCAGCTGCTGCGGAGGGGGTGGGTGCGCGTCTATCGGCCGCAAAATCTGAAATACTGGTATCGATTTCATGCCCAACAGCGGAGATAACCGGGGTTTGTAGCGCATGAATTGTACGTGCCAGCTGTTCGTCATTAAATGCCATCAGGTCTTCAAGAGATCCACCACCGCGGGTAAGAATAATCAGGTCATTTTCTTGTCTCTGGTCTGCCAGTCTGAGCATGTCACTGATTTCAGCGGCTGCGTTTTCTCCCTGGACTGGCACCGGGTAGACGTTGAGTTGTATCGCAGGAAAACGCCTGTTAAAAACATGTAAAACATCCCTGAGGGCTGCCCCGGTAGAGGAAGTGACAATGCCAACACTGGCCGGCATGGCCGGTATGTCTTTTTTAATTGCTGGATCAAATATTCCTTCTTGTTCCAACTTGTTCTTGAGGCGCTCTATTGCCTGGCGTAGTTGGCCTTCACCAGCAGGTTCCATGTGGTCAATGACAAGCTGAAAATCTCCGCGGGTTTCGTAAAGGGTAATACGCGCCCTGACCAGAACCTTCATGCCATCAGCTGGTGCAAAGCGCAGTAACTGGCGTTTCATGCGAAACATGGCGCAGCGCGTCTGGGCATGTTCATCCTTGAGTGAAAAGTACATATGGCCGGAGCGGGGAGTCGACAGATTGGAAATTTCTCCCTCTACCCAGACCAGGGGAAAGCTCCCTTCGAGAACCTGGCGGACTTCGGTATTCAGTCGTGAAACGCTGTAAATATTCTGTTTATCATTCATAAAACCAGTTTACCCGAAACCGGGCAAAACCTATAATACGCCAACTGTGAAGCCAGCACTTGAATCTGGCTTTCCGAAACTTTCATCTGACCAGGATTTTCAACCATGTTGCGTATCGCTCAAGAAGCTCTGACTTTTGATGATGTTCTGTTAATTCCCGATCACTCGCAGGTTATGCCCAAGGACGTCATGCTTAACACCAAGTTGACCCGGAATATTGATCTGAATATTCCCCTGATGTCTGCTGCGATGGATACCGTTACAGAATCACGACTGGCCATTGCCATGGCGCTGGAAGGTGGTATCGGCATTGTTCACAAGAATATGACGGCTCAAGAGCAGGCTGAACAGGTACGCCAGGTCAAGCGATACGAAAGCGGTGTGATCAATGACCCGATCACAGTTTCGCCTTCGACTACGGTACGTGAAGTGATGGACCTGACCCATGCCAAAAAGATTTCCGGGGTACCGGTTGTTGATGGTGATGACCTGGTCGGTATTGTGACCAGTCGTGACTTGCGTTTCGAACTTAACTTCGATGAACCCGTCAGCTCAATCATGACGCCCAAAGAGCGTCTGGTCACGGTTAAGGAAGGTGCCAGCCGCGGTGAGGTTCGTAAGAAACTGCATGAACACCGCATCGAAAAAGCGCTGGTTGTTGATGACAATTTTAAACTGAAAGGCATGGTAACCGTAAAGGATATCCAGAAAGCCAAGGACTATCCATTTGCCTGCCGTGACGATCAGGAGCGCCTGAGAGTGGGGGCTGCGGTGGGTGTAGGTGAAGGCACGGATGAGCGTGTTACAGCACTGGTGGAAGCTGAAGTCGATGTCATTGTTGTTGATACTGCTCATGGCCATTCCCAGGGGGTGCTTGATCGCGTCAAGTGGGTGAAGGAAAACTTTCCGCAGGTTGATGTGATCGGTGGCAATATTGCTACCGGTAAAGCGGCAAAAGCACTGGCAGAAGCTGGTGCTGATGCAGTCAAGGTGGGTATTGGCCCCGGTTCGATTTGTACCACGCGTATTGTTGCAGGTGTGGGTGTGCCACAGATTTCAGCCGTGTCGAATGTTGCCGAGGCGCTCGAAGGCAGCGGAATTCCCTTGATTGCTGACGGTGGCCTGCGTTACTCGGGCGATATTGCCAAGGTGCTGGTTGCCGGTGCGCATTCAGTGATGGTTGGTGGTTTGTTTGCCGGTACTGAAGAATCTCCAGGTGAAGTTGAGCTGTACCAGGGCCGTTCCTACAAATCCTATCGGGGTATGGGGTCTTTGGGGGCTATGTCAGGCAAATCCGGTTCATCTGACCGCTACTTCCAGGAAGACACCAAAGACAGTGACAAACTCGTACCGGAAGGTATTGAGGGCAGAGTGCCCTACAAAGGTGCGCTGATTAACATTATTCACCAGTTGATGGGCGGTGTGCGTTCCAGCATGGGGTACACAGGCTGTGCTTCTATCGAAGAAATGCGTACCAAGCCAGAATTTGTGCGTGTAACCAATGCAGGAATGCGTGAATCACACGTTCATGACGTGCAGATAACCAAAGAAGCACCAAACTACAGAACAGATTAATGTTGTAGCACTTGACGATGACTCAAAATATCCACAACGACCGCATTCTTATCCTCGATTTTGGTTCCCAGTACACCCAGCTTATCGCGCGGCGTATTCGTGAAGCCGGAGTCTACTGTGAACTTTACGCCTGCGATGTCAGCGAAGATGAAGTAAAAGCATTTGCTCCGAAAGGCATTATTCTTTCCGGCGGTCCTGAAACCGTCACTGAAGAAGCGTCACCCGTTGCGCCACAAATCGTTTTTGAGCTGGGTATTCCAGTACTTGGTATTTGCTACGGTATGCAAACCATGACGGCTCAACTGGGCGGTAAGGTTGAAAATGCTGATCATCATGAATACGGCTATGCGCAGGTGCGTGCCCGTGGTCATACCAAACTGCTAAGCAATATCGAAGATCATATGTCCGAGGAGGGTTACGGCCTGTTGGACGTATGGATGTCTCATGGTGATCGTGTCGTCGAATTGCCTGAAGGCTTCAAACTGATGGCATCCACTGACTCTGCACCGATTGCCGGGATGGCCAACGAAGAAAAAAACTTCTACGGTTTACAGTTCCACCCGGAAGTTACTCACACCAACCAGGGGCAACGCATTATTGAGCGTTTTGCGCATGATATTTGTGGTTGTGGCAACCTGTGGACAGCCGACAATATCATTGAAGATTCTATTGCCACGATCCGCGAACAGGTTGGTGAAGAAGAGGTATTGCTTGGCCTGTCAGGAGGCGTTGACTCATCCGTTGTGGCTGCATTACTGCATAAGGCTATTGGTGAGCAGCTGACCTGTGTTTTTGTTGATAACGGTATGCTGCGTTACAAGGAAGGCGATCATGTGATGGCGACTTTCGCCGAGCATATGGGGGTGAAAGTCATACGTGTTGATGCCGAGCAACGTTTTCTTGATGCCTTAAAGGGGAAAACCGACCCTGAAGACAAGCGCAAGATAATAGGTAACCTGTTTGTCGATATCTTTGAAGAAGAAGCTAATAAACTGAACAATGCGCAATGGCTGGCGCAAGGTACCATCTATCCTGATGTGATCGAGTCAGCCGGAGCCAAAACCGGCAAGGCACATCTGATCAAGTCGCATCATAATGTGGGTGGCTTACCTGATTACATGAAGCTCAACCTTTGTGAGCCCTTGCGTGAGTTGTTTAAGGATGAAGTGCGCAAGCTGGGTGTAGAGCTCGGTCTGCCCTATGACATGGTTTATCGCCATCCATTCCCGGGTCCCGGGCTGGGTGTGCGCATCCTTGGCGAAGTGAAGAAAGAATTTGCAGACCTGTTACGCCTGGCTGATTACATTTTTATCGAAGAATTAATGAAAAACGATCTTTATCACGGTGTTTCGCAGGCATTTAGTGTCTTTCTGCCGGTCAAGTCGGTTGGTGTAACCGGTGACGGTCGCCGCTATCAATATGTGGTGGCTTTACGTGCGGTAGAAACCATTGATTTCATGACGGCTCGCTGGGCCCACCTGCCCTATGATTTCCTTGATCATGTTTGCCGTCGTATCGTCAATGAGGTCGACGGTATTTCACGTGTAGTGTATGACATCACGGGTAAACCGCCTGGCACCATAGAGTGGGAATGAGCGTCTGAACACCGCATCAGTTAATCATCCAGGTTAATGAGCGATCAAGATAAGCAATTTATGCGCAGGGCACTGGAACTGGCCCGAAAAGCCGAGTTGCAGGGAGAAGTGCCTGTTGGGGCCGTTCTTGTCGCAGACAACCGCATTATAGGTGAAGGCTGGAACCAGCCAATTACACAGCACGATCCCAGTGCCCATGCGGAGGTTATGGCACTGCGAAGTGCGGGTCAGAATCAAGAAAATTATCGTCTACCCGAAACAACTCTCTACGTAACACTGGAGCCTTGTCCTATGTGCGCAGGTGCTATAATCCATGCCCGTGTGGAAAAGGTCGTTTTTGCGGCCAAAGATCCTCGTACCGGTGCCGCTGGCAGTGTGTTTGATCTGTTGCCCTCAGATGAACGTTTCAATCACTACACACGAGTTGAATCAGGCTTGCTGGCAGATGAATCTTCGACCCTGTTAAAAGCATTTTTCCGAAAAAAACGACAGAACAGGTCTGACTGAGAAAGCTGATGAATGAAGAAATCCACAAGGTAGAAGTGTGGCCGCCAATTATCAGGCTGTTGCATCTTTTGATGGTTGCAACGGTAATGATTCTGCTGTTGACAGGCCTGTTAATGAACTCAGGCATGATATTAAATGATGTGCTTTATCAGCATCTGCTGACAGTCTGGCATTTACCTTCAGGCCATGTCTTGCTGGCTGTGATGGTTGTCAGGCTGATTCTGCTGATTGTGAGACGCGATGTGCTTGGATGGCGTGCGCTAATGCCTGAAAATATCGGAGATATTATAAAGGTAGCGGTTTTTTATCTGTCATTTGCAAGGATGCAACTGCCAGCTTATTTTGCGCATAATCCTCTATGGAAAGTACTTTATCTTGCGATGTATCTTCTGCTTGTTATACAGGCAGTTACCGGACTGTTACTGGAGTCGGCCTGGTTGCGTTCGGTATTGCGCACGGATTCTGCCACTGCACTGATGCAGCATCAGGCTTTATTGGAAACCATACTTATTCTGGTTGTCTTGCATATTCTGACCAGTTTGTTACATGACTGGAAAAGTCCTACCGCGGAAATTTCATCTATCATCAATGGCAGTAAGTTTTTTCATACCGAAAAAAGCAATAACAGGATAACAACAGACAAACCGGTATCTGTATCCCTGGACAGTCTTACCGGAAAAAATAAATCAACTGATTAACGTCGTCTGATATGGCCTGGTTGCCAGGCTGAAGTCATTAAAACAATCAATTAAAGTGTTTTGGGCATAGGGTTAAACTGGTTTCGTTTCTTCCGGGACTTCCCTAACTTTTCTTTCCAGACTAACAGGTCAAAATAATTCTTTATATTGTCAACATAGTTCACTGGCTCATTACCACGTGCGTAGCCATATCTCAGTGTTTTATATACTTTTGGTTTGCTTAATTCCGGCAGGTATTTTCTTATATCTGACCATTTATCCGGGTTACCACCTTTTCTTTGTGTGAGAACACGGGCATCTTCAAGATGACCAAAGCCGACGTTGTAACCGGCCAGAGTCATCCATAAACGATCGGGCATCGGGATGCGCTTGGGTATTTTCTTTTCAATTATTTTCAGATAACGCGCTCCACCCATAACACTTTGTTCAGGATCAAGCCGGTTTTTGATTTTTAACTGTTTTGCAGTCGCCTTGGTCAGCATCATTAAGCCACGGACACCGGTGGGTGATTTTGCAGCGGGGTTCCAGTGGGATTCCTGATAACTGACAGCAGCCAGTAATCGCCAGTCATAACCCGTTAATTCGGCTGCCTTATTAAACAGATGCTGATAATCAGGTAGACGGTTTTCAACATGACGCCAAAAGGTTCTCTTATCGACGAAGTTCATCCGGTCAACATGGCCGTAATAGTGTTCAAGCAGTTGCTCGAGTTCACCTGATTTTTTGAGCTGATCGAAAAATTCCAGGGTCTTTTTATAGAGACTGTCATCCTGGGAATGTGGCAATGCCCAGGCAAGTTGTTCCGGTGGAGAGATATCAAAAGCAATGTTAATTTTCGGGAAGTAGCGTCGGTTGATCGCTATCTCGTTTGAGTCGCCAATGACGAAATCAATTTTCCGATCCAGAACCTGCTGCATGAGGATTTCCATAACGGTATTTTGTTTTGATACCCATTTTAGTTTGGGGAATTTTTTCTGCAGTCTGACTAACAACTCTTCATGGCTGCTACCGGCAATAACAGCAATTTTTTTATTCAGTAAATTTTTCGGTTTGCGGGGTTTTCTAGTACCTGACAGGTAAACAACTTGCGAGGTAATAGTTTGGTAGGGTGTGCTGAAACGGATGCGTTTTTTGCGTTTATCGGTAACCGTCAGGCCAACAGCGGCTATATGGGCCTTTCCATCAGTGAGAGCAGGGATGATTTCGTTAAATGAATCCGGAATGATGAAGCGGGGTTTTACTCCGATGAAATCAGTAAAGCGCTGGATCAATTCATACTCAATCCCGGCAGGACCTTCGGGGCCCTCATAAAACGTTGTGGGTCCGTTCAGGGTTAGTACTTTCAGTTCACCTTGCTGCAGGATTTGCTGAAGTTGGGAAGGCTGTGGCGCACAACCGGAAAGCGCGAAGATTCCAGTCACCACAGGAAGTAATAACCTGAACAGATTGAAAAAGGCGCATCTCAATGTGATTAATCGAGAATCTGCTGAATCAGATCCCTTACGGTATCCGCGGCGAAAGGTTTGTCACAAATGGCTGAAACTCCGGCTTTCTGCACGGCAGCAAGACGATTGTCATTTTCTTCACTGGTTACCATCAGCACGGGTACGGATGCCTGGGAACTGTTTTTGCGTATATGGTCAACCAATTCCTGGCCATCCATGTTGGGCATGTTGTAATCGGTGACGACAAGATCGAAATAGTGATCTTCGAGTATTTTTGTCGCCTCCAGTCCATCTTCAGCTTCGGTAAATTGCTCAACACCAATGGATCCAAGTACCCGCTTGATATGTTTGCGGGCCAGTCTGCTGTCATCGACGACCAGTACATGCATTTCTTCAGGAGAAAAACTTTCCAGCATCATACTGGCAGGATCAATGAAGTTCAGGGTGTTCGCCATCGCAACCTTTAATTCGTTCGCATCAAAGGGCTTGGGAAGAATAGCAATAACACCCGCCTGGCGAATCGGGTCGAGATAGCGGAATCGTGTTTCAGAGGAAATCAGAATGAACCCCATATCACTGGTTTCTTCATTTTCACGCATGCGATGTACAAGATCGGTACCGGTCATATCGGGCAAATAGAGTGCACTGATGACAACATCGGGTTTCAGGGTTACCAGCTTATCCAGCGTTTCCTGACCATTGTTTTTCAGGATGATATTTTCAATACCGAGCTGAATGAGCTGTTTGCTGATGATCTTCTGCTGGGTGGCTGAAGGTTCGACCAGCAAAACCACGATATCACTGATTTGTAGCGGTTCCATAGACATGTTTTCTATAACGACGGCAATAAACAAAACTTTAACAAATATTGCACTGTCGATAAGGGCTAATTGTTTACTCACTGTCGGGGTGAGTGCCATGTATGAAACGAAAAAAAATGGCGCTTCAAAAAAGCGCCAAAATACCTCAACGAGTAGACTTTTCAGTCAGGAGAAAATCAGTCCCATTTCAATGCGCCACCGGTCTGGTATTCGGTGACCGTGGTTTCAAAGAAGTTTTTCTCTTTGCGCATGTTTGCCTGTTCATCCAGCCATGGCAGGGCAGCTTCTTCAACACCGGGAAAGGGCTTCTCCAGGTTCAGTGATTTCGCACGACGATTGGCGACAAAACGGAACTGGTTTACATGGTCTTCTGCGGAGTAACCCAGAATAGGATCAGGTAACAGGTAGCGAGCATAGTGCTCTTCAGCCGCTTCGGCCTCTTGCCACATTTCACTGATCTTTACAGGATCGAGCGTAACGTTTTCTTCGAGGATGATTTGCTTGGCAACACGGATACCAAATGAGGCATGTAATACTTCATCACGCATGATGTATTGAAGCTGTTCGGCAGTACCTTTCATCAGGCCACGGCGTTGTAATGCAAATATCGGGCTGAAACCGTTGTAGAACCAGCAGCCTTCGAAGATACCTGCAAAGAAGATGTAGGACATGACGAAGTTTTCCAGTTCGTCACGGTCACGCAGGTCAATATCAGAACGCATGACAGAGTTGAGGCGGCGATTGGCGATCTGGATCTTGCCATTGATTTCAGGTACAACACGATAGCGGTTGTAGATTTCGCCCTGATCAAGGCCAAGAGTTTCAATACAATGCTGGTAGGTCCAGGTATGTAATGATTCTTCGTATACCTGGCGAGCCTGATAAATCTGTAGTTCAGGGGCACTCATTTTTTCCATCACTGCCAGGCCGATGTTGCGCATCGCCAGAATGTCAGACGTTGTCAGGTATGACAAAACGTTTTCATAGACGTGACGTTCTTCAATGGTGAGCTTGTGATGGTAGTCATGAACATCCTGGGCCATGTTGATGTCCAGTGGTGTCCAGTGGTTTTTGTTGGCGTTGAGGAAGTATTCCCAGGCCCAGGGGTATTTGAAAGGCGCCAGCTGGTTGATGTCCGTCATGCCATTGATAACGCGTTTATCATCGGCATTAACCGGGGCGATATCGTCAACTTGTGGTTTGGTAGCCGTCGAAGACGCGGATTTCTGCACTGGCGGTGCGTGCTGTTCTGTAACTGGCACGGCACTATCCGTAGCGATTGAACTGGACTGGCTATAGGCTGGCATTGTGTCAGTAGCGTGTTGTGCCTGTTCAACAGTAGCTTCTGCAACAGGTTCTTCATAGGCAGTAGCAGGTGCAGGAGGCGCTGTGGTTTCCTGAGTTGTTGATGTCGTCAGTGGGTCATCCCAGTTCAGCATAGGTCTTTCCTTCTCATTCTGATAATTATAGTTTTGCGTTTCATCACTCCATCAAGGAGTTCCTTTGGTCGCTTTTTATTGTTAGGTTTGCCGGTAAAATCATTGCCTGATCGGCGACTCCTTTGGTGACATGAGCGAGAGTTCTTAATCCATACCGATCAAACTCTGACTCCACCGACAAATTCTGTTAACTGCTTTCGCAGTGTTGAGACCTTATTGGCAGGCCTCACAATCCGGATCAAGAATCGAGCAGGCCTGCGGAGCAGCGCTGCCAGCTGAAGCTGATATCCCGGTATTGGCAACTTGTACTGAGTTGGATGAGCTGGCACCTTCCACTGAGGTTTTCTCAACGTGGGTAGCACCCATCGAACGCAGGTAATAAGTGGTTTTCAGGCCGCGGACCCAGGCCAGCTTGTACAGGTTATCAAGCTTCTTGCCGGAAGGCTCAGCCATGTACAGATTGAGGCTCTGTGCCTGGTCGATCCATTTCTGACGACGTGAACCTGCTTCAATCAACCAGCGTGCATCCATTTCAAAGGCTGTGGCATAACGTGCCTTGATTTCTTCAGGGATGCGGTCGATGTTCTGCAGTGAACCATCGTAGTATTTGAGGTCGTTGACCATGACTTCATCCCACAGGTTGGCATCTTTCAGATCGCGAACCATATATGGGTTGATGACGACGAACTCACCAGAAAGGTTGGATTTGACGAACAGGTTCTGGTAAGTCGGCTCAATGGATTGACTCACGCCACAGATGTTGGAAATGGTCGCAGTCGGTGCAATCGCCATGGTGTTGGAGTTGCGCATACCGACTTTCTTGACCCGGCGGCGCAGGGCTTTCCAGTCCAGGGTTTCACTGTCATCCACCTGCAGGTAACCACCACGTTCACTACCCAGTTTTTTCATAGAGTCGATAGGCATAATGCCCTGGCTCCACAAGGAGCCTTCGAAACTGGAGTAACGGCCACGTTCCTCAGCCAGGTCGGTTGATGCCTGTATGGTGTAGTAGCTGACGTTTTCCATGGAGCGGTCGGCAAATTCAATGGCTTCGTTAGAAGAGTAAGGTAGCTTGAGCTTATACAGTGCATCCTGGAAGCCCATGATGCCCAGGCCTACAGGACGATGCCTGAGGTTGGAGTTACGGGCCTGTGGCACACTGTAGAAATTATAGTCGATAACGTTATCAAGCATGCGCATTGCGGTGTTGATGGTCTTTTGCAGTTTCTCCTGGTTCAGGCCGTTTTCATCGACGTGAGCTGCAAGGTTCACCGAGCCCAGGTTACAGACCGCAATTTCACCGTCATTGGTATGCAGTGTGATTTCAGTACACAGGTTGGAGCTGTGAACTGCGCCCATGTGCTGATTGGTATAGCGCAGGTTACATGGATCCTTAAAGGTTACCCATGGATGTCCGGTTTCAAACAGCATACCGAGCATCTTGCGCCAAAGATCATTTGCCTTGACGGTTTTATGGATGCGCATTTCGCCATTTTTGGCTTTTTCTTCATAAGCGACGTAGGCTTTTTCAAAGGCCTTGCCGGTCAGGTCATGTAGATCGGGTGTTTCATTCGGGCTGAACAGCGTCCAGTCCTGTTCTTCTGCAACACGTTTCATGAACAGGTCCGGAATCCAGTTGGCCGTATTCATGTCATGGGTACGACGACGGTCGTCACCGGTATTTTTGCGCAGATCAAGGAAGTCTTCCACATCGATATGCCAGGTTTCCAGGTAGGCACAGACCGCACCTTTGCGTTTACCACCCTGGTTAACCGCTACGGCAGTATCGTTGGCTACTTTCAGGAAAGGTACAACACCCTGGCTTTTACCATTGGTGCCTTTGATGTGTGCACCAAGGCCACGTACCGGTGTCCAGTCGTTGCCAAGGCCGCCGGCAAACTTTGACAGCAGGGCGTTGTCCTTGATGGCGCCGTAAATACCTTCCAGATGATCAGGTACCGTGGTCAGGTAGCAACTGGACAGCTGCGGACGCAGAGTACCCGAGTTAAACAGGGTAGGCGTAGAACTCATGAAATCAAAACTGGATAACAGTTTATAGAATTCAATAGTACGGGTTTCCCGGTCTATCTCGTTGATAGCCAGTCCCATGGCAACGCGCATAAAGAAAGCCTGCGGCAGTTCAAAACGGGTGTCATCGCTATGGATGAAATAACGGTCATACAGTGTCTGTAAACCCAGGTAGGTAAACTGCAGATCACGTTCGTAGTCAATGGCACTGGCCAGTTTATCCAGATCGTATTGACCAAGACGGCTATCGAGCAGTTCCAGTTCGATAGCGCGATGGATGTAATTTTTGAAGTAATCACCGTACACTGTGCCCATGTCGGCCTGAGTGGTGATATTGTTGGTCGGCATGTCCAGGAACCCCAGCGCTTCCTGGCGCAAGGTATTCAACAGCAGGCGAGCTGAAACATAACTGTAGTTGGGCTCCAGCTCGATCAGGGTGCGGGCACTCATGCACAACGCCTGGGCAACATCGGATTCCTTTACGCCATCAAACAGGTTGCGACAGGTGTCATTCAGAATACGTTCTGCATCGACTTCTTCAAGGCCTTCGCTGGATTCGGTAACCAGTGCACGCATGCCCTTGACGTCCAGAGGGGCGCTAGAGCCGTCAGCACGGATGACATTGATTTTGTGTTCTTCCGGAATATCACCATCAGTGACAGCCTGTTCGGCTCGCTCTTTGGCACGTTCCGTGCGGTAAAGGATGTAGTTACGCGCAACCTGATGCTGATTGTTGCGCATCAGTGCCAGTTCAACCTGATCCTGAATATCTTCGATATGCAGGGTGCCTCCATTGGGCATACGGCGCTGGAAAGCATCTACCACCTGATCGGTGAGTTCCTTCACGGTGTCGTGTACACGTGACGATGCCGCTGCATTACCACCTTCAACTGCCAGAAATGCCTTGGTCATGGCAACAGCGATCTTGTTGATATCAAAATGAGTGACCTTGCCGTTGCGGCGGATTACCTGGAATCCGAATGAGGCAGGTTGTTCTGTTTCTTGATGCTTCGCATCATCGATTGTGGGCGGTACTGCAATACCGTCAATAGTTGTATCGTTGGCAGATAGCTCGCTTGCCATCATTCCTCCTGATCCCTTGTGGTGTGACTTTTTATTATCAGACTGGCATATGTCATCGAAAATGAAATATTCGTCTTAAGAACACAATATATACGGCATTTTGTGACTGTCAACCACAATATCTTGTGTGTAAGGTCGTAATAAAGCGTTTGAAAGATGTGAAAATGCTGTGGATAAGTCTGTAGAAGAGGGTAGAAGTCAAATTAAATCAGTAACTTGTTAATAGTGTCTTAAGCCGGTAGTAAACCACAATATATGGTGTTAATTATCGATATTTATTGCGATATAACAAAAATATAGGAATAAAAGTCATTTTATCCTTAGATTTTTCTGTGGATAAGGTGCGTTCCTCAAGTCATGCTCTGCATTATGTCGGGAGCACCAGAAATGACCAGCTATGGTGCTTTGCCAGAAGCAGAATCATGGCAAAGGACGTGAGCGCCACAAACAGTGCGATAAGTGAAGTTCTATTACTAAATCCTGTTTTCAATGTCACAGTACCGGCAACAATATAAATCAGCAAGAATAGGATTTTGCCACCCAGCCAGTTATGCATCGAGGGGTACTGGCCAAGTATGCCGGTTAATGTGATGGCACTGAGCAACAAAACCGTATCATTAACATGAGGCAGCAGACGAACACTATTAAGC
>JABDQZ010000309.1 GCA_013041975.1 Gammaproteobacteria bacterium | reverse complement strand
CACCAGGCCGTGGCAGCAACTGGTCGGCTATCTTCCTCTGATCCGAACCTTCAGAATATTCCGGTACGAACCGAAGAAGGGCGACGCATCCGTAAGGCCTTTATTCCCGCTGACGGGCATATCATGGTGGCGGCGGATTATTCCCAGATTGAGCTACGCATCATGGCTCATTTGTCAGCGGACGCCGGGTTGCTGAAGGCTTTTTCGGAAGGGCTGGACGTGCATGCGGCAACTGCAGCAGAAGTTTTTGGTGTTGATTCCATTGAGGCGGTCACCTCTGATCAGCGTCGCTCTGCCAAGGCAGTCAATTTCGGGCTGATTTATGGCATGTCGGCATTCGGCCTGGCTAAACAACTGGATATCGGGCGTGCCGAAGCGCAGGGCTATGTGGATCTGTATTTTGACCGTTATCCTGGCGTGAAGGAATTTATGGACAAGACGCGTGAGACTGCGCATGAAAAAGGCTACGTGGAGACGCTCTTTGGGCGCAGGCTGTATCTGCCGGAAATCAATTCCCGCAACGGTATGCGCCGCCAGGCAGCAGAGCGTACGGCGATCAATGCACCGATGCAGGGAACGGCAGCCGATATCATCAAGCGGGCGATGCTGTCAGTTGACGGCTGGATCCAGCAGAAGCAGCCTCACCTGAAAATGCTGATGCAGGTGCATGATGAACTGGTCTTCGAAATTCACCAGGATGAACTGGAATCATCGACTGAAACCATTCGTCAGCAAATGCAGTCAGCAGCCGAATTATCGGTGCCACTGATTGTCGATGTCGGTAGCGGAGCAAACTGGGAAGAAGCGCATTAATTCGCGCCTTTTTTTAGCGAGAGACTGTCCATAAGTTACTGAAAATCCAATAATTAAAAAAATTAAGTAAAAAATTTTCAATTATTGGAAACTTTCCGCTAAACCCCCGGTCTTATTTGCAAGTGTCGTATGACGCTGGATCGTTTTTCCCTCCCTTTATACGATCCTTTCGACTGCGAGGCAGTCGAAAACTTTATTCAGCCGGAGCTTTTGCTCCGGCTTTATTTTTTGTCATCAAGGCCAAGCAGGCTGCTAGAGTTCGAACCACTCATCCAGCCTGGCATGCGCCTCTTCAATGCCGGTCTTTTTCAGGGAAGAAAACAGCTGAACACTAAAATCTCCGCTGATCTGTTTAATGGTCTTGCGTGTTTCCAGTAACGCGTTTTTGGCGGCACCTTTTTTTAATTTATCGGCTTTTGTCAGCAAAATGTGTACCGGCAAGCCAATATGAGCAGCCCATTCCAGCATTTGCCGATCGTTATCCTTCATCGGGTGTCGGCAGTCCATCATCAGAAAAATGCCCTGCAGGCACTGGCGGTGTTCCAGGTAATTGGCCAGTGTGCCTTGCCATTGACGCTTGATGTTCTCCGAAACTTTAGCGAAACCATAACCAGGCAGGTCGACAATTCTGCGCGTATCATCCAGTGAAAAGAAGTTCAGTAGCTGGGTGCGGCCGGGCGTTTTACTGGTTCGTGCCAGTGATTTCTGGTCACAAAGTGTATTGATGGCACTGGATTTTCCGGCATTGGAGCGTCCGGCAATAGCAATTTCATAGCCTTCATCCGGGGGCGACTGCTTTAGTTTTGCGGCACTAATCAGAAAATGGGCCTTTCGGTAGAGCTTATTCATCAGGTTTTCTGGTTAATTCTCTTCAGCCAGCCAGTGACCCGATTTACCGCCTGCTTTTTCCAGCAAGCGAACATTGTTTATCTGCATGCCTCGATCAACGGCTTTGCACATATCGTAAATGGTCAGCAGGCTGTTTTGTACGGCACACAGGGCTTCCATTTCAACACCGGTCTGGCCGACGGTTTCGGCTTTTGCCTGGCATGAGACCCTGTTGTTATCCGACTGTATTTCAAGATCGATTTCGATGTGTGTGAGGCTGATGGGGTGACACAGCGGTACCAGTTCAGAGGTTTTTTTGGAGGCCATTATGCCTGCAATACGTGCAATACCCAGTACGTCGCCTTTTTTATGATTGCCCTGTTCGATCAGGGCCAGGGTGTCAGGTTGCATCATGATTTCGCCGGCTGCAACGGCAATGCGGTGAGTATGGTCTTTATCACCCACATCAACCATGTGGGCTTCACCTGACGGATTAAAGTGTGTTAGTGGTGACATTGTGTGAGCTTTCGATTGTCTGATGCGAGATGGACTTTGAAATTTCGCGCACTGAAAATTCCATGGTATCCAGGTCAGCCAGAATATAGGTTGCCAGATCTTTTCCAACACCGCCAACGGTTCCCGGGTTAACCAGGTGGGTAATGCCACCTTTGCAGTTTTTCTTTTTCTCAACGGAGGGCTTATGGCTGTGACCGCAGCACACAAGGTCCCAGTCACCGGTTGCTGCCATGGCGCGGGCATAATGAGGATAATGAACAATGAAGATCCGCTTTCCGGCCAGTTCGATACCGGCATCCATTCCATAATAGTGGAAGATGCTGTTTTCTTCGCTAGCCAGACGCCCGAGAGTGTACAAATCACCCGTATTGTTACCATGAATGACGTGTACAGGCAGATTATATTTGCGCAAGCAGCCCAGGGTAGAGGGAGCAACGACATCGCCGGCATGTAGCACGGCTTCTGCGCCAGCCTCTTTGGCTTCGGCAACAGCAGCATCCAGTAATGGAATATGGTCGTGGCTGTCAGAGACAATACAAACTTTCATATCAGTTGAGATTCCTGAGAGG
>JABDQZ010000308.1 GCA_013041975.1 Gammaproteobacteria bacterium | reverse complement strand
GTGCATGCCGATACAGTTTTCCATTCTCCGCCGGCTATCATGCAGTGGTCCGCATTGGGTCTTGCCCTGGGCGCCATAGCACTGGGTATCTGGTCATCATATCCGCTACAGCTGCTGGGCACAGGTTCACCACTGGGCGCACTGTCTTTAACGGAACTATCACCATGACTGCGGTTTCATGGTTGCCAATCAGTATCCTGTTGAGCTCGCTGGTTCCGGGTTTATTGATATTTTTTCTAGGCGAACAAAGGCATGGGCTGCGCACACTGTTAAACCTGGCTGGTGCTATTACCAAGCTGATTCTGATTGGCATCCTGATCTGGGGTGTCTCAAATGAAATCGTCTACGAATACCGTTTCATACTGGCACCGGGCATGGAACTGGTTCTGCATGCCGATGCCCTTTCTGTACTTTTCGTGACGTTATCTACTGTTCTCTGGTTTGTCACGACACTCTATGCAATTGGTTACCTGGAACATTCACCACACCGGAGCCGCTTCTTTGGTTTTTTCAGTCTGTGCGTCACAGCCACCGTCGGTGTTGCCATGTCAGGCAATATGTTGACCTTTGTTTTCTTTTACGAGTTACTGACGCTGGCCACCTACCCGTTAATTGTTCATCGTGGTACGCCGGAAGCTTTACGCGGTGGCCGCATTTACCTCACGTACACACTCATTGGTGGTGCAGTGCTACTGGCCGGTGTTGCCTGGTTACGCGCTTTGGCAGGCCCTCTGGATTTTACCGAGGCAGGCATACTTGGTGATAAAATTGATCTTGATCCCGCTCACCTGAGCCTGATCTTTGCCCTGATGATCGGTGGTCTGGGTGTCAAGGCAGCACTGGTTCCCCTGCATGGCTGGCTACCCCAGGCCATGATTGCACCGGCCCCTGTCAGCGCATTGCTGCATGCAGTTGCCGTCGTCAAAGCCGGTGCATTCGGGATTATCAGGGTTGTCTATGATGTTTACGGCATAGAGTTCGCTGCTGAACTGGATTTATTATTACCGCTGCTAATTCTGGCAAGCTTCACTATCATCTATGGATCAGTGCGTGCCTTATTCCAGGATGAACTAAAAAAGCGCCTCGCCTATTCTACCGTCAGCCAGGTTTCCTATATTGCGCTGGGCACTGCCATGTTCGGCCCCATTGCCAGCATTGGAGGCATCATACATCTTGTAAACCAGGGCCTGATGAAAATCACTTTATTCTTTTGTGCAGGTAATTATGCAGAAACCCTGGGAATTCATCATATCAGTGAAATGCGCGGTGTCGGCCGGCGTATGCCATGGACAACGGTGGCGTTTACCCTGGGTGCACTGGGTATGATTGGCGTACCACCAATGGCAGGTTTTATCAGCAAATGGTACTTGGGTAGCGGCGCACTGGCTTCAGAGCACTACTGGGTTATTGGCATCCTGATTGCCAGCGGTCTACTCAACGCTGCCTATTTTCTACCCATTTTGTACAAAGCCTGGTTTCAACAGGCAGCAGGTTACTGGCCCAAAGAGCACCACTTTGGCCGTTTTGAAACGCACTGGATGCTATTACTGCCTCCCGTGTTTACTGCTATAGCTGCGCTGATGGCAGGTTTACTGGCCGAAGCACCCTATTCAATACTGGAATGGGTCAGGTTGATTGTTTACAGGGAGTACAGTCAATGATAGTGCATCATGAAATACTACTGATTTTTGCATCGGTTGGCTGGCCATTATTGCTGACTGCTGTAAGTTTAAATGAAAAACACTTGGCTTTTACCCATAAGCTTCATATCACAGCAGCTATACCAGCTTTATTAACGTCTCTGCTATTAGTCAGTGACTATGAGTTTTCAATGTCCTGGCTTATCCTCGGCACAACACTTGGCATTGATGAGACCAGTCGCATCTTTCTGTTGTTTTCATCGATTCTCTGGATAGCAGGCAATACACTCCTCCCAATGAATAAGTCTGGAAGTATAGCTGGCTGGTATCTGGTGACCATGTCAGCCAGTTTCCTGGTCATATTTGCTCAGGATATCCCGACCTTTTACATGGCTTATGCTGCAATGAGTCTTGCTTTGTTTGGTCTTATCATTAATGGCAGTGAGCAGTCCCGCAGGGCTGCAAAAATTTATATTGTCTTCACCATGATTGGTGAAATGCTGTTGTTTGCTGCATTGATCATGATCGCACACAACACCAACACCCTGGACATAGACAATATCACTGACCGTGTACCCCAGGATATTCTGATCATTCTACTGTTGGCCGGATTTGGGATAAAGGCGGGATTGCCACTCGTCCATATTACTTTACCTCCGGTTTACCAGGCATTGTCACTGGCTGCTGCCATCCCGGTTGCCGGCAGCCTGTTACACCTCGGTTTGTATGGTTGGCTACGTTTCCTGCCACTGGGACAGGTTACATTGCCCTATTGGTCATTTATCATTTTGGGATTTGGCCTGTTTGCAATGTTTTATGGTGCACTGGTTGGTCTGACACAAAATAAAGCAAAATCACTACTGGCTTATTCAAGCATTAGTCAAATGGGCATGATGCTTCTATTACTGGGTATAGGATTTTCAGCCCCATCAAAGTGGCATGTCATACAAACAAGCCTATTGTTGTTTGCCCTGCATCATGCATTATCCAAAGGTGCTCTTTTTTATGGTTTAAGCACTCAAGGGATTCACAAGCTTGCTTTGGTTCTACCTGCTTTATCGCTGGCAGGTTTACCATTTACAAGTGGCGCACTGGCTAAATCAGCTTTAAAAGATCAGCTAATCTTTCTTCCAGAATTATGGGTATCATTAATTAACTGGTTATTGCCTCTAGCTTCAATTGGTACCACTTTACTCATGGCACGTTTCCTTTATCTGTGTCGAAATTCGCATCACAGCCAGACCCCAAAAGGTCTTTACTGGTGGCTGTTATTGATGTGCAGCCTGCTGATACCCTGGTATTGGTCCTTGCAAACTATTAATATCATCTCAATCTGGTCTGGCTTTTGGCCTGTTCTGGCAGGTGCAGTTATTGCGTATGTTGTTTACAAGGGCAGCTACCAATCCCTGTTCAGCAGAACCCCCTCAATCCCCCCTGGTGATATTCTGATACTGGGAGAGAAAGTTCTTAAGCAAAGTCATCTCTCATCCAAAACAGAACATAATACTCATCAGGAGGAATCCGACTTTATTCTTGGTCCGCAAAAAGCGCCGGCCTTCATTGCCGTTCCTGAACGTTATCTTGCAAAATGGACAAACGCAATTTCGCTATTCCTTATGGTACTGATTGGGTTATTCTTGTTTCTGACCGATATTCTTTAACTTTACGAAACACCTATGGAAACCGCGGGAATAAACTGGCAAAAAATCTACAGCATTGACAAGGGTGCTGGTTACCGGTGGCAAATCACTTCGCTAAACCTGCAACTTTTCAGATACCCGAAACAGTGGCTTATCTGCTGGCATTCCGACCTGGCTAATGAATCACGTGAGGTTATCGTTGAAGCACTGGGTATCGATGCCGAACCACAAAATGATTTTCAACATGAACACTATATGGTGAAAACCACTACTACCAAGGCCAGGTTAACTCCCAGGACGGCAGACCGGCCGGTCGTGGTACGCCCAAGAGATCCATTTATCCTACCCAGCCATGAAGAGGCGACTTTATTTGTCAGCACGCCTTTATGGATTGAGATAGCTGTAGACGACCCATCAAAAGTACTCAAGGAAATGCCGGTCAGACGGCCGTCCGACACCTGGTTTGGGCCATCCCTGTTGACTGGTGACC
>JABDQZ010000306.1 GCA_013041975.1 Gammaproteobacteria bacterium | reverse complement strand
GCCACCAGGAACATCAGAGGAAACATCACCACAAGCAGAAGCAGACTAACGAAAATATCAAATAACCTTTTCGTCATACGAGAAAGAAAATTAATACGGAAACCAGTAGAAAAGAAAATCCAGCTCGGGTGCAGATGATCAATACTGATCTTGAAAAGCTCCTTCTCCTGAAAACCCAGCATATCCAGCACTTCTACCCCCATCATCTTGCAATCAAGTATCTCCTTTAATGGCAGTTTTTTTCGACGATCATCTACTGCGATTACTATTTCATCAATTTCCCGGTCAAAGATGTAATCAGTGAGTATCCAGTCTTCTGGCATATGACTTTTAAATGGAATAATCAGTTCCTTGTCCTTCACATACATGTAGGAAATAACCTGAAAAGTTTCAGATTGATGCTCCAAATCGCTGATCAAGCCTGCATTTTTTCCAGTACCAACAACAAGAACACGTCTTCTTTGCGCCTGGGCACCGGCGATATGAAAAAACAGATTACGGAAAGCCGTCAAGCCAATAAATGAACTTGCCATGGCCCAGGCAAGAATTTCCCGTCCAAAATAAGCTGCAGGAAAGATAAAAAAAGTGATGACCAGTAACAATGATGCAAATAAAAAGGCGACTGCCATTTTCAGCAACATTGAGGGCCCCATAATCTGTCCACGCTGATAGAGACCAACCGATGTCATTGACAGCACGATACTCAGTGCAAATCTCGAAGCCTGGGAATGCAAGGTTTCAGGACTAACCAATAAAGCCGAATCCAGATAATAGGTATTCAGTTTGGCGCCAGCATACAAACTGACATGACAGACCATGTACTCGACAAGAATAAGGAAAAGAAATAATTTAGACATGTAATGTCCAAAAATTCTTATCATTCCCTCACTCCGCTACCTGTCGGCATATTATGCATGGTTTTATTGTGAAATTTACTAGAGTTGCCATCCTATCATCTGCTGATAGCTTGGTGTAGAGTTAAGGAGCTTTCGGCTGTTGGGTAGGCAATAAAAAAAAGCCGGATAAAAATGACGGGAGGCTAGTCGTCATGAATATTATCCGGCTTATAAATTACACTTATCTCCATGGTTGGATTTTCCATGGAATTCAAATGATAAGAAGTTGACGGGGAAGTGTCTTTGATAATTATCAAAGCTACTGATATCTGGCTAACTTTTTGTTTTCTCAAACAGTTCTGAAAGTTCTTTTCTACGCTTTAACAAATCCAGCAAACCTGCCTTGCCGATGGAAAACCTGCTGCCATTGAGCGGATAGACATTAATCTGTGACAGGCATCCTTCGTCCAGTAGCGACAACATTTGGGAAAATTGGACATTTGCCGTTTGTAATGACTGCTGCAAACTTTCTTCAGACTGCTCGTTGACAGCCTGAAGAATATTCATGTCACTGACGATCAGTCTCTCAAGGCCGTCAGTCCAGCCCCTTACATCGCTTGATTCATCGTACAGCTTAGCCTGACTGCACTCAGAAACAGCACGAAAGAGATTTTCATTGCCGATTGAGCCAGTCCTCCTTATCGACCTGATTCCAGGTAATGACCCGACACCCTCAAACCACAAGGCATTGAATCCATAGTCAGCTGAATCTGCAGCATGCAAAATCATCTGAATTTCGTTGAAGACAGCGATCCATTGAGAGGCTTGATCTCCCGCGGGGAGAAAATTTTCTATATTTTTTCCAGATACCTCGTTTATTGACGAGGTGGTAATTTGCGCTGGTTGTTTAAGACGAAACAGCCAGCCTGAAGTATCATCAACAAGAATCTCGGCAAATAAATCATCAAAAATGTTGAGCAGCTCGTCGGCTATTTGTCTGGTGAAAATTTCCGCCTGAGTACGCGCCTGCTGTTCCATTTGATATAGCAGCAGTCTGTCACGATCAGGAATCAGGTTTACCGGAACACCACGTAGCCAGTGATGTGAGTTCAAAGGTTTTTCAACACAGATTCTCTGGGCCAGAATGGCCCCGATTGGTACATCCGTTTTTGTCGTATCAATATCAAGATCAAACAATTCGGCCAGTAAATTTTCGTAACTGGTTTCGAACGCCAAAATGGACGCTCTGCTCAACCCCTTCTCAATCGCGTCAAATCGCTGGTTTGCGATTTGTGGCAGAATGCTGACGGCTTCTGCCAGACCCGGAAGGATAAAATGACAGACCGGTTTTGAGATAATCAGCTATCCAGATATTCAACACGGATCATGACGACTTTGCCTTCAACGGAGTCCATGGCTTCAATGGCCTCAATTGCCTGACGCATACTTTGTTCAAGCACCGGCTGGGTTAGCATAACCAGGTTAGCGGTTGTTTCACCTTCGACGGGTTCTTTTTGCTGAATGGCTTCAATACTGATTCCAAGATCACCCAGAATGCCGGCAATTTTCGCTACGACACCTGGTTTGTCCTGCGCAGAGAGCCTCAGATAGTAGGCAGTTTCTACGTCATCCATTGTCAGAACAGGTGTATCAGACAGATGACTGGGTTGGAATGCCAGATGAGGTACGCGATGATTTGGATCTGCGGTCAATGCGCGTGCGATATCGACAATATCCGCAACAACGGCTGAGGCCGTGGGTTCGGCCCCTGCTCCTGCACCGTAATATAGCGTAGGACCAACTGCATCACCTTTGACCAGTACCGCATTCATCACGCCATCAACATTGGCAATCAGGCGACGATGCGGAATCAATGTGGGATGAACACGCAGTTCGATACCCTTATCAGTTTTACGAGTAACACCCAGGTGTTTGATTCGATATCCCAGTTGATCAGCATAGGTCACATCCTGAGGTTCAATCGCGCCAATACCCTCGGTATAGGTTTTATCAAACTGCAACGGGATACCGAATGCCAGAGAAGCCAGAATGGTCAGCTTGTGAGCAGCATCTATACCTTCAACATCGAACGTAGGATCCGCTTCTGCAT
>JABDQZ010000304.1 GCA_013041975.1 Gammaproteobacteria bacterium | reverse complement strand
GCTTCCAACAGCTCACTTACAAACCATCTGGCCAGCATCATTTCGCAAGCAGCCTGACATTGAAGTCACACGTGAGCGTGTTGAGCTTGCTGATGGTGATTTCCTTGATTTGGACTGGTATGGAAATTTAGATCATCCACTTGTATTGATAAATCACGGGCTTGAGGGGTCAATAAATTCCCATTACGCACTGCCCTTGATGGATACCCTGCATAAAGCGGATTTCGCATCAGTCTTTATGCATTTCAGGAACTGTAGCGAAGAGCCAAATCGACTCGCAAAAGCCTACCATTCTGGTGAAACGGGTGATATTCAGACTATCATTCAACATATTTTGGAAAATTATCAACGTGAAGTATTTGCCGCTATTGGATTTTCGTTGGGTGGTAATGCGCTTCTCAAATGGCTGGGAGAGTCTGGCAAAAGCAATCCATTAACATGTGCCGCCGCAGTCTCCGTGCCTTTTTTATTAGCTGATTCTGCTAAAAAGCTGGGGTCCGGGTTTTCTCAGCTGTACCAATGGCACTTGCTGAGGTCACTGAAACAATCCTACCGAAAAAAGTTTTCAACTATCGAACCACCTCTCAATATCAGGGTTGAAAAGCTCAACTCTTTTAGAGAGTTCGATGATAAAGTCACCGCACCACTGCACGGTTTTCAGGGAGTTGATGATTATTATCAGCAATCCAGCTCTCGGCAGTATCTGCATAACATCCAAGTTCCAACCTGTATTATCCATTCGCAAGATGATCCCTTCATGTATCAAGATAGCATTCCAAATAAAAATGAAATTTCTGAGCATGTTGAAATGAATATCAGTAAACGTGGTGGGCATGTTGGCTTTATTTCTGGAGCTTTGCCCTGGAAGCCTGCTTACTGGCATGAAAAAGTGATTTGTAATTTTCTGAAAAGACACCGAACATTTGCTGATTAGGACAGCTTCTTCCTAACCGGCTGGTTTGTACTCTTCCCCACCCTGGTATCGTACCTGCTCATTCATGCTGCTTCCTTTTCCAGATAATAAACTTCTGTAGTTTTTCCTCGCCAAGCAGTTTTTCGAGTGTATTCAATTCCCTGCCTAAAACTTTCTCAGAATAGTGTTTATGAACAAATGAATGACATTTACGGCACACCGGGATTTGCCTTTCACGCATGTCAGCCATTGCAAAGTTCTTTTTGAACCACTTATTTTTATGACAGGTCTTAGGAATCAGATGATGATAGGTAATCTGCTGATCGGTTCCACATAATGCACAGCTATCAGACATTGTCTTTTTATATTGATTTGTGCATTCCATTAATTACAATAGGGTTTTCTTGTTTTATACAATAGGTAATCATCATAATGGCCATAAAAAAGAAAGTCTCAAAGAAAAAAGTCGCTCAGACTACTCCAGCTAAAAAGCTTAAATCAATTTCCACTAAACAGACAAAAGCTCAGATCATCACAGTAATTGCTGAAGATACTGGCTTGACCAAGAAAGAAGTTGCTTCTGTTTTTACCAATCTCGGCGAATTGATACAACGTCACATGCAAGCGCGTGGTTCCGGTGAATTTACAATCCCTGATACCGGCGTAAAGATCAAACGCGTTATCAAACCTGCCAGAAAAGCAAGAATGGGACGCAATCCATTTACTGGTGAGGAAGTGAAAATCGCGGCAAAGCCCAAGTCTAAAGCTGTTAAGTGTTTAGCTTTGGCTGCTTTGAAGAAAACCATTGCCTAAGTAATATTGTGAGCGCCAGGGAAGGCAATCATATGGCAGGTGACTACAGAGATAATCAATATACTGAGTAGTATAAGTATCTACTTTTGAGCCAGGATATTAATTCAAGGTCTGATGCTTCACATACTTTCCATCACTAAATTCAGTAAATATATCTTTCACTAACGGATGGTCAATAGGCGACACACTGGTATCTGCTTCAAGATTCCTTTCGGCTACATAGGTTGTGTGACTGCCTCCATGGACCAGTACATGATACCAGGGTTGATCTTTTGGTGGTCTGGACTTTGCAACGCTGTTATACCATTCTTCAGAGCCGGAAAATTCCTGATCGACATCAACAATCACTCCCCTGTAATCAAACAGTCGATGATGTATCAGCTCACCTATTGAAAATTTCGATGCGGTAATCGCTTTCATTCTCACTACCATTGATGGATATAAAATATTTATTCAGCTGTTTTTTTTTTCAGCCACAATAATCTTTTCCGAAATCAATCCGAAAAAAGTATCATTTTGTTGATTCTGGAAAAACCAACCCAAATGCTCACCACATCCCTGGCAATGACTGAATTGCCAACTGTAACCTGTAAACCAACTATACTCCTGAGTGGGGTCTCCAGATAATATCGCTCCCGGCACTCTGGAAAAGCACCTGAAGAAAAAAGTGCAGCCTTGAGGATTACATTGTACATGCTCATGATGTCCCTCTACTGCTATGGCATAGTCAGAACTGGAAAGGTGAAACTGACATTGCTTGCATAGAATGACAAACTTCCCATGAGATTCCTCATTAGCCGTCTTATGCTGCTTTTCGATTTCGATGTCTAACATTGACCTAATGAAAATATCGAATAATAGCTTGGCCGACGACATACAGGCTGCGACCTGGTAAAGGACTAAACTGCACTGCGGTAGTTGCGTCCATTTAGGTTCTACACCTGGCTATTATTTATCGAAACCTTATAAGTCGGGCAACAAGCTATCCCTCTTGATTTGACGCACATCAGTATTGGTCAACTAATCAAGATTGTTAATCACCGAGGACAGTTGCTCCACAGGAAAGATGAAGGGATAAAGGTGTTCTCCCACATCGGCCATCACCCCTATCCAATTGTCATTTGCCCCATACACGATATAGTGTTCATTAATATCTCCAACCTGTTCCCATAATGTTCCATCATTCGAAATAGGTGTATGTCCAGCAATCACCGGTGTGTCACTCGACAGTTTGAGATGGTTACGAAACTTCTTTACGTCCTTGCTTGAATATCCATCCAGTTTGCCATTGCGCTGAACGCGTACATTAATGAGTTGGCGCATCAACATAGGATGTTGATGGATATCAACCAGCTCCGTGTAAGAGGTGCTGCGAATCGGAGGTCCTGCATGACAGGCAATAAATTTGTTGGAGTAAACGATGAATGGTAAATAGTTGTAGAATTTTTTCATTTCATCGCG
>JABDQZ010000302.1 GCA_013041975.1 Gammaproteobacteria bacterium | reverse complement strand
GACCAGGTCAACAATCAGGTCAGAAAGCCCCACAATAGGCGCCAGCTCCATGGAACCATACAGTTTGATGATTTCAACCTGCTGGCCCTTGGAGGCAAAATACTGCCTGGCAGAGTTCACGTATTTGGTGGCAATTCGCAGACGGTCCCCTTCCAGGGAACTGTCAGGCTTGCCGGCAACCATCATACGACAGCGGGCAATTTTCAAATCTAGCGGCTCGTATACACCCTCACCCCCATGTTCAATCAATACATCTTTACCCGCCACGCCAATATCGGCTGCACCCCACTGTACATAGGTTGGTACATCAGTGGCACGAATGATCACCAGCTTGATGTTGTCATGATTGGTATCAAGAATCAGTTTGCGACTGGTTTCCGGATCGTCCAGCGCTTCGATGCCGGCATGCGCCAGCAAGGGTAGTGTTTCCTTGAAAATACGGCCTTTTGACAAGGCGATGGTAATGGGAGTGTCAAAATTCATAACAATTCCTGATGCCGGAAATTTCAACCCGGCTGTCTTTTGATAACAGCACCCAGGCCTGCAAATTTATCTTCGATATCCTGGTAGCCACGATCGATATGATAAATACGGCTAACTTCCGTATGACCATCAGCGACCAGTCCGGCAAGTACCAGGCTGGCAGAAGCCCTGAGATCGGTTGCCATGACCGGCGCTGCGGTCAGTCTGTCAACTCCTTCGCAAATGGCAGTGTTACCTTCAAGCGTGATATTGGCCCCCATACGCTGCATTTCCTGGACGTGCATGAAGCGATTCTCAAACACCGTTTCGGTAATCACGCCAACACCTTCGGCAATACTGTTCATTGCTGTGAACTGTGCCTGCATATCAGTCGGGAAAGCGGGATAAGGCGCTGTATGGATATTGACGGCTTTTGGGCGATGCCCCTGCATGTCCAGGGTAATCCAGTCCTTCCCGGTCTCGATAACGGCACCGGCTTCGCTGAGTTTTGCCAGAACTGCATCCAGCAAGGTTGGATCCGTATCCCTGACCTTTATGGAACCTCGTGTCATGGCAGCGGCCACCAGAAACGTACCGGTTTCAATTCGATCCGGCAGCACCACATATTTGGCGCCTTGCAGCCTGTCTACCCCCTCTATTCTGATGGTATCGGTGCCGGCGCCCTCAATCTTAGCGCCCATGGCGTTAATATAATTGGCCAGATCAACCACTTCGGGTTCACGCGCAGCATTTTCGATCAGGGTTTCACCATCAGCGAGGGCAGCAGCCATCATCAGGTTTTCAGTACCGGTAACGGTGACAATATCCATCACCAATCGGGCGCCTTTCAGGCGTTTGCAACGCGCCCGGATATAACCATTTTCCACATTGATATCTGCACCCATGGCCTTGAGTCCGTCAATATGCAAATTGACAGGCCGGGAACCAATAGCGCAACCACCAGGCAACGAAACATTGGCTTCGCCGAATCGTGCCAGCAAAGGCCCAAGCACCAGGATGGAAGCCCTCATGGTGCGCACAAGTTCATAGGGAGCCGTGTACTGATCGACTGAGTCGGCACTGATTTCAACATTCATGCGTTCATCAAGGGTCAGTTCAACGCCAAAACGCCCCAACAATTCCATGGTCGTGGTAATGTCGTGCAAATGTGGCACATTGCCAATAACTGAAGGCCCTTCTGCCAGCAGTGAAGCGGCCAGGATTGGCAACGCCGCATTTTTGGCCCCAGAAATACGCACTTCTCCGGACAACGCCGGGCCGCCAGTAATTATCAGTTTATCCATGAATCAGATCGGTCGGAACAGGTAGTGTGCGTAGTTTACTGATTAAAACCCGATATGGCTAATTTACCAGTAAATGCTTTACGTTACTCATTTCTGCAAGATCCAGCAGGGTATCTGGCAATCCGGTAAAAGTAATTTTTCGATTCTGCCTGCGAGCATCAGTAATCAGCTCTATCAATAAAGCCAGACCGGCACTGTTGCTGTTTTCCAGCATCGATAAATCGAAAGAAACCTCATTTTCAAGTGTCAGCGCATGAACCTGGGTTAAAACAGCAGTGACCGTGGAGAAATTCAGCTGCCCGGTCAATCGATAACGGTTTTTATCGAGCTGTTCTATCTGGGCCATAAATCAGCCTTCCCCATTATGGTTCTGCAGCGATTTGATAAGACCATCTATACCGGAACGACGAATCTCACCGGAAAAAGAGGAACGGTAATTTGAGACCAGGCTCATTCCATCAATAACCACATCATAGACTTTCCAGCTTTCGCCACTCTGGATCAGGCGATAATCTACAGG
>JABDQZ010000294.1 GCA_013041975.1 Gammaproteobacteria bacterium | reverse complement strand
GAACAGGGAGCGCAGACCCTGGGTAAGACGGCTTCTGTGCTGGCGCGCGGTGAAGGGCTTACTGCGCACGCCCGTTCGGCTGAGTATCGTCTAAAAAATTGAATGGAAAACCACAGTAAAAACGACGCACAACACTGGATAAGACAGGCAATAAGAGACCTGTCTGCCTATCATGTAGCCGATGCCAGTGGCATGATCAAACTCGATGCCATGGAAAATCCCTACGTCTGGCCGGATGAATTACGTCAGCAATGGAAAGAGTTGCTCGTGCATACGGACGTTAATCGCTATCCGGATCCATCCGGGCATCAGCTCAAACAACAGTTACGCCAGGCGATGAATATCCCGGCTGATATGGGAATCCTGTTGGGTAACGGCTCAGATGAAATTATCCAGATAATAGCCATGGCACTGTCAGGTACCGGTCGAAGCCTGCTTTCAGTTGATCCCGGTTTTGTCATGTACAAAATGATTGCTAGTTTCTGCGGTCTGAAATACATCGGTGTGCCGCTACGGCAAGAAGATTTCTCGCTGGATTTACCTGCGATACTGCAGGCTATGGATCAGCACCAGCCAGCGGTCATTTTCCTGGCTTACCCGAATAACCCGACCGGTAACCTGTTTGATGAGCAGCAGGTTATCAAGATCATTGAAGCGGCTCCCGGTCTCGTGGTGATTGATGAGGCCTACGCTCCGTTTACCGATAAAACTTTTATGAATCGTCTCGGGCAATACGACAACCTGGTTGTCATGCGTACTGTTTCCAAGATGGGTTTAGCTGGTCTGCGTCTTGGATACCTGGCTGGCCCACGAGACTGGCTCAATGAATTCGAAAAATTGCGGTTGCCTTACAATATCAACACGCTGACCCAGCTCAGCGCTGAACTGGCAATGAAAAATCACAAGATTTTTGATGATCAGACCACCCGGATCAAGCAGCAGCGCACGCTCGTAAACACAAGGCTTGCACAAATGGATGCTTTAGAAGTCTATCCTTCAGATGCGAACTTTATCCTCATAAAGACAGTGTCCGGACAGGCAACACGCATCCATAAAGAACTAAAGGAAAAAGGCATTCTGATCAAACTGCTGGATGGTGCTTCCCCCATGCTCAAAGGCTGTCTGCGCATCACCATTGGAACCGAAGAAGAAAACCAGCTGTTGCTGTCATCACTTGCAAAGATTCTATAATAGTTGACAAAATCACTAGGGATTACTATACCTAAGCATACAGGACACGTTGTTATTATCCTTTATCTGCAGAGGAGGTTTTCCGATGACAGGAATTGCATTCTTTATCGTAGTAGCTACTCTGGTGTCTCTGGGTATTTTGATTGCTGGCGGCGTTTCTATGGCGCGCGGGGGAAAGTACGATGAAGCACATGCTTTTCCCTTGATGGAAGCAGAAGTTATTGTTCAGGCACTCGTGGTTGGAATGTTGCTTATCGCAGCTTTTTTCTGGTTTTAATAAAATACAACCAGTTTTTGTAAATGTTACTGGTCGGAGAATCTCTCCGGCCTTTTTATTGCGGTTAACGCAATCCCGGATTTGAAGGCCTTTCCTGAATCACGGCAGTCAGTTCAATGGGACTTGAACCGCGGCGTCCATGAATTTGCACATGGGTGCCGGGTTTTTTCGTAGCAACCGCATTCAGAATCTCAAATGCCGAGGTCAGTTCGGTGTCGTCGATACGTGTAATAATATCACCTGGCTCCAGGCCGGCACGATCAGCCGGGCCATTTTCAAGTATGCCTGAAATCAGTACACCCTGGTCTTCCTGCAGGGCATAAGCCGCGGCCAGTTGAGGGGTAATATCCTGCCCTGCGATGCCTAACCAGCCGCGCACTACATGGCCAGTTTCCACCAGTTGCTGCATCACGCCTCTGGCAAGGTCTGCCGGAATGGCAAAGCCTATGCCATGAGAACCACCGGTTTTTGAAAAGATAGCCGTGCTAATGCCAATGATGTCGCCGTGAGCATTGATTAAGGCACCACCTGAGTTACCAGGGTTGATTGCCGCATCGGTTTGAATGAAGTTTTCGAAGGTATTGATGCCCAGCTGGCTGCGACCGGTAGCACTGATAATTCCCTGCGTAACCGTTTGGCCCACACCAAACGGGTTTCCGATAGCCAGAACAACATCGCCTACTTTCAGGTGTGTGGAACGCGCAAAACTGATGGCTGGAAGATTCTGGTTAGGGTCGAGTATTTTCAATACGGCCAGGTCAGTTTCTTTGTCAACTCCGATGATCTCGGCTTTAAGTGTCTGGCCGCTGGCGAGCACCAGTCGTATTTCTGTTGCACCTTCAATGACATGGTGATTGGTCAGCACATAACCTTTTTCATCGACGATCACGCCTGAACCCAGGCTGGTTTCCTGTTTTTTACGAGTCTGAGTCAGTGAATCACCGAAAAAACGCTGCATAAAAGGATCGCTGAACAAGGGAGTGACACGTTCGGTAGTGATTTTAGTGGTGTAGATATTGACCACTGAAGGAGCAGCACGGGCAACAGCATCTGCATAGGAAAAAGGTCCCTGTTGGCTGGTCATCGGAACGCTGGGCGCTTCAGTAATTTCAAGATCCTGTTTTTCGTTAAAACCCGAGCTGAAAAACAGAATAACAAATGCAGCGGCAAGACCTGCTCCAACAGAAGTGGCCAAAAATGACAGGAAGCGCTGGATTTTCATGAATATATGCCTAAGATGAGCAGAGCGTCAGAATGATTAATAGTCTATCAGTTAGTTTCGAATATGGTTACTGTCTCTGAAATTACAAGTTTTACCGATACATTTTTAAACACGGCAAATTTCAACGATTATTGCCCGAATGGTTTGCAGGTTGAGGTAAAAGCGAGTGTTGGAAAAATTGTCTCTGCTGTGACTGCCAGCCAGGCGGCAATACAGGCGGCTGCCGAGGCAGAGGCTGATCTGTTGCTGGTGCACCACGGCTATTTCTGGAAAAATGAGTCACAACCGTTAACCGGTATGAAAGGGCGTCGTATCAAGGCGCTGTATGAAAACGGTATTAATCTGGCCGCCTGGCATCTGCCACTTGATGCGCATCCGCAGGTTGGAAACAATGCTCAACTGGCAAAGCGTCTGCGCTGGAAGAATGCAACACCAGTCGAAGAAGATAGCTTGCTGTGGCAGGTCGAGCTTGAGGCAGCCGAAACTGCCTGTGGCCTGACCCAGTTAATCGAAGGGGCGCTTGGGCGTGAGCCGCAACACATTGCAGGAGGGCCGATACAGTTCAAAAAAATTGGCTGGTGTACCGGGGCAGCGCAGTCATACATTGAGCAGGCAGCTGAACTTGGGTTGCAGGCTTTCATCTCTGGTGAAGTTTCAGAAAATACCACGCATGCAGCGCGAGAACTGGGTATTCACTACTTTGCTGCCGGGCATCATGCAACCGAGCGCTATGGTATTCAGGCGCTGGGTAACCTGCTGGCGGATAAATTCAGTGTGACGCATGAATTCATTGAAATATCCAACCCTGTATGATGATATTCAGGGTGATTTAAAAATTCTGAAACCACAGGAAGCCCTATCGATGTCAGACAAAAAACGTGGAATCATGCTAAAAAATTTGAATTATGAAGACGAGGGCATGCAGGAACTGATTAACCCTGTTCCACTGGAAATGATGTTGGATGATGACGCTGATATGGAAATTGATCTAGAGGTGAACGACATGGTTGCCTTGGAAGATGAGGCGGTCAGGGATGTCATTGATATGCTCGAAGACACGATAAATATCCTCGAAAAAAATTCTCCTCAAAAATAAGCCAGCTGCTCCCAATCAAATCCGCTTTACCAGGTGAATTTGTTTCATTAATTACTAATATTCTTGACGTTATACCTTGACGTTTGCAGGTGTATCAAGCACAATCGCCCTGATTTGATGGGTGTAAATCAGAATATTCTTATTCGCTGATCTTGCATCCCGCTTAAACAGAATTTTTTTCACGATCGGGAGTCAATCTAATGGGCGCAACTGGCGTTGATCTAAAAAGACGCCGTATGCTCGTAACTGCCACGAGTGCAGTCGGAGCTGTCGGTGCAGGCTTTGCAGCCGTTCCCTTTCTTGCTTCATGGAATCCAAGTGCCAGAGCCAAGGCTGCTGGTGCTCCTGCTGAAGCGGATATCAGTAAACTCGAACCGGGACAGCTTGTCCGTGTGAAGTGGAGGGGTAAACCAGTCTGGGTTATTCGCAGAACCGAGCAAAATCTGGCAGACCTGGCTTCTTTGAACGACAAACTCGCTGATCCTGCTTCTGACGTTCCTCAGCAACCTGAATACTGCAAGAACGATGTTCGTTCTATCAAGCCGGAATACATGGTCGCTGTTGGTATCTGTACCCATCTGGGTTGCTCTCCGACTTATCGTCCTGATGTTGCTCCGGCAGACCTGGGTCCAGAGTGGAAAGGTGGTTTCTTCTGTCCATGTCATGGTTCTACTTTTGACCTGGCAGGCCGTGTTTTCTCTGGTGTACCTGCACCAACTAACCTGGTTGTACCACCACACCAGTATGTTTCAGATACACAGATCCTGATTGGTGTTGATGGGGGTGCTTCCTGATGAGCGAAAAGCAAACTTTCCTTGGCTGGATTGATGACCGTTTTCCACTGACTAAAGTCTGGAATGAACATCTGGCTGAATATTACGCACCGAAAAACTTCAATTTTTGGTATTTCATGGGTTCGCTGGCAATACTGGTGCTGGTAAACCAGATTGTTACCGGTATCTGGCTGGCTATGCACTACAAGCCGGATGCGGGCCTGGCATTTTCTTCAGTTGAATACATCATGCGTGATGTTGACTGGGGCTGGTTACTTCGTTATCTACATTCAACCGGCGCATCTGCCTTCTTTGCGGTGATTTATCTACATATGTTCCGTGGTCTGATGTACGGTTCGTACCAGAAACCACGTGAGTTACTGTGGATTATTGGTGTAATTATTTACCTTGCCATGATGGCAACAGCCTTTATGGGTTACCTGCTGCCATGGGGTCAGATGTCATTCTGGGGGGCCCAGGTAATTGTTAACCTGTTTGCTGCCGTACCATTCGTTGGTGAGGAATTATCTATCTGGATTCGTGGTGACTACGTTATCTCTGATGCAACCCTGAACCGCTTCTTTGCATTTCACTTCCTGCTGCCATTTGTACTGGTAGGCCTGGTGTTCCTGCATATCGTTGCTTTGCACAAGGTTGGTTCAAACAACCCTGACGGCATCGAAATCAAGAAGAACAAGGACGAGAACGGTATTCCAAAAGATGGTATTCCTTTCCATCCTTACTATTCAGTAAAAGATATTGCAGGTGTTGTTGGATTCCTGATTATCTTCCTCGGCATTGTGTTCTTTGCGCCTGATTTCTTCGGACTGTTCCTCGAAGCGCCAAACTTTGAGCCGGCAAATCCGTTGAAAACACCCGATCACATTGCACCTGTCTGGTATTTCACACCATTCTACGCAATGCTGCGTGCCGTGCCTCCAATGTTTGGTTCACAGTTCCCGGGTGTTGTGGTGATGTTTGCTGCGATTATCGTCATGTTCTTCCTGCCATGGCTGGACAAGAGTCCTGTGAAATCCATCCGCTACAAAGGTCCAATCTTTAAAGCGGCTCTGGCGATCTTTGCAGTTACTTTCGTAGTTCTGGCCTGGCTTGGTATGAAACCGTCGTCACCGATTCTGACGCTGATGGCGCAGATATTCACAGCTCTTTACTTCGCTTTCTTCCTGCTGATGCCCTGGTACAGCAAGATTGACAAAACGAAACCAGAACCAGAGAGGGTAACAGGATGAAAAAATTAATCGCTATTGTTTTGCTTTCTGTTCTGCCTGCCCTGGGCATGGCCGCTGGTGGTCCTGGTGTGCCACTGCTGGCAGCGGACAATGATCTTTCAGATCAGGAATCTCTGCAGCGTGGTGCCAAGTATTTCGTTAACTACTGTATGGGCTGTCATTCGGCTCAGTATGTTAGATACGAGAAAGTGGCTGAAGCTGCTGGCCTGACTGAACAGGAAGTTAAAGATAACTTGATGTTCACCGAGAACAAGAAAATTGGTAGTCAGATGATAAGCGCCATTAACCCTGATGATGCAGCTCGCTGGTTTGGTACCGCGGTACCTGACCTGACCCTGACTGCCCGCGTCAGACACAGTGGTGACTGGATCTACACTTACCTCAAAAGCTTCTACCTGGATGACTCCAAACCATCCGGTGTAAACAACCTTGTATTCCCTGATGTTGGTATGCCACATGTGCTGGTTGAGTTACAGGGTTTACAGAAAGCCAATTTCAAGGTTGAAACCGATGCTGATGGCAATGAGCATAAAGTCTTTGAAGGCTTTGAGCTGGTAAAGGCCGGCTCAATGACTCCAGAAGAATATGATGGCATGACCCGTGACCTGACTAACTTTATGGTTTGGGCTGCTGAGCCTATGAAGCTGGAGCGTCAGCGTCTGGGTATGTGGGTGATGGGCTTTTTGGTCATTCTATTTATTCTGGCGTACATGCTGAAGAAAGAATACTGGAAAGACATACACTAATTCCAGTCCGGTCTTCATCCAACAAAGGCGTACAGTTATCTGATATACTGTACGCCTTTTTCGTTTTACCGATCATCAAAGCAGTGAACCTGGTAATAATCAGGCAGGAGTAATCAATGGCAGTAGTGGCAAATAAACGATCAGTTATGACTTTGTACTCGGATCCAAGCAGTATTCATTGTCATCGGGTGCGTTTTGTACTGGCAGAAAAAAATGTCACAGTCGATATCGTTGATGCTGATCCATTGGATTTACCAGAAGATGTTGTTGAGATGAATCCCTACGGCACATTGCCGACCATTCTTGATCGTGACCTGACACTTTATGATTCAAGAATCATCATGGAATATCTGGATGAACGGTTTCCGCATCCTCCATTGCTGCCAGTTGATCCTGTTAATCGTGCGGCTTCACGTTTATACCTGCATCGTGTCGATACTGACTGGTACAGCAAGGTAGAGACCATTCTCAAGGGTGGTAAGGGTGCGGCTGCTGCAAGAAAGGAATTGCGTGAAAGTCTGATCACTACGGTACCTGTGTTCAAGGCCATGGACTTTTTCATGAGTGAAAGCTTCTCGGTAGTTGATGCCAGTATTGCTCCATTGCTATGGAGACTGCCGATGCTGGGTATTGAGTTGTCGCCTGCCGCGGCAAAGGATGTTGATAATTACGCCAACCGTTTATTCGAACGGGAAGCCTTTCAGCAGAGCCTTACCGAAGAAGAGCGGGAAATGCGCCCCTGATTTTTTGAGCAGGACTCATGACCTCCAATCGCCCGTATCTTATTCGAGCCCTGTATGAGTGGTTACTGGATAATGACTTGACACCGCATCTGCTGGTCGATGCCGACTATGAAAATGTCGCTGTACCGCGCCAGTTTGTCGAAGAAGGGCGGATTGTTCTCAACATCAACCCCTCTGCGGTCATGAACCTTGAAATGACGAATGACATTATCAGTTTCAATGCGCGCTTTGGCGGTAAGGAAACCGATGTCATGATTCCGCCTCTTGCCGTATTGGGGATCTATGCGCGTGAGAATGGAAGGGGTATGCTGTTTCCGGACGAGTTGGAAGGCGTAGATGAGGACGATGATCCTGACGATACTGATCCAACACCACCCCCAAAAGGCCGACCCGCATTGAAGGTAGTCAAGTAGACTTATTCTTTATAGTTCTTATTGATCGGTATCACATCCCCGGCTTTCGACTGCTTTGGCTGGTTGACATCAATAATCGAAAAATCAAAATCGAGGTATTCGAGGCTGATCCCAACAAGAGCCAGATTCCCATTCAGGCGCTCTACTCCATCACGACTGAAATCAAAGGAATAAACCCTTCTGAATCGCATGCCCTCATTGGGCCAGCGTATACCCAGGCTTTTCAAAGCGACTGACTCATCAAGTAACTGCACACCATATTTCTCGCTGGCCTGTCTGCAGATGCCGACAGCAAGTTCTCGTGCGCGCGAACTGTCGAGCCAGAACCAGGCAAGCGCAACCAGGGTAATGATGATTAGAAAAGTTGACATAAGTTGTCCGTAAAATAACCAGGTTTTTACTCTGCCTCTAATTGCATTAAAATGCACGCATGAATTTTATAGACCGCACCGATATTCGCTTTTTCATTATGGCATCACTGTTATTGGGGTTGGCGCCATTTGTACCCGAACCTCATGTCTGGGAAAAACTGAAAATGCTGGCTGATGGCAGTTTATCAAAACCCATCGATATTTTTGATTTGTTGATGCATGGTGCTCCGTGGGTGTTGCTGATCATCAAGCTGACTCGCCTCAATAAGCAACCTAAACAATCCTGATGCTATCCTTACCCGCTCTTTAACCGGTCCAGTCGTAAGCGCTGTCTCTCATCAAATAACCGCGCAGAGCCAATCCACACAGCCGCAAGACTACCCAGTCCAGTACCGGCAGCAATCATGAATAGAATCAGTAATTGATACTTTGCAGCTTCCATCGGTGGGCTACCTGCAAGAATCTGACCGGTCATCATCCCCGGGAGGCTAACGATACCGGCCGTAGTCATGGAATTAATAATCGGTATCAGACCAGATTTCAATGCCTCTCGACGAATATGGGTAATGGCTTCCTGCCAGGTATGTCCCTGTATCAAACGCGCCTCGATCTGGCCTTTCTGGGTATGGGCTGTCGTGGTCAGGTTGTTTAATGAAACGGCTATGCCGTTCATGGTGTTGCCAAGCAACATGCCGAGTAAAGGAATCAGGTACTGGGGTGTATACCAGGGATCAACATTGATGATGGTAAACAGTGCCAGCAGGGTGATGCTGAATGATGAAAGAAACATGGAACTGGTACCAATGCCCATGCCCCACCAGCCGCTAAATTTCTTGCCCTGCCTGGCCATAACCTCGTAACCGGCCACCGTCAGCATGATCAGTGAAATCAAGCCAATTAAAGGCAATGAAGACTGTTGGAAGAGCTGTTTGAGTACCAGACCCAGCAGCGTCAGCTGAATCACACTGCGTGAGGCAGCAATGATCAGGGTTTTCTGAAGGCCAAGTTGTAGATGCCAGGAAAGTATGGCCAGCAAAACCACCAGGCAGGCGGCCAGTGAAAGGTCCAGGACAGATAAGCTGATCAGTTCCATCAGGCCTCCTTGTGAAAGCCAGTTTCATCAATGACAAATGACTGATCGGCCATACGTTTGCGCTGTGCCTTGTCATGTGAAACCCAGATCACAATAAGCCCCTGTTGAAGGCAGGATTTGATCAGGGCTTCGACTTTCAGGGTATTCTCTTCATCAAGGTTGGCAGTAACTTCATCCAGTAATAAGACTTTCGGTTTGTGATCTAGCGCTCGTAACAAGGCAAGGCGTTGACGTTCACCACTGGAAAGTCGAGAAATCTGCCATTCAGCTATCTGTTGTGAAAGACCAAGTATTGACCAGTCGGTATCATTGCTTTCGAAATGTTCGCCAACCCGGGTATGCCACCAGAAACTTTCTGCCGGCAGATAGGTTACCTGGCGACGCCATTGATCAGCGCCGATGTTGCTGCGTGCCTGGTTATCCAGCGCTAATGATCCTTCATTTGGATCAAGGTCAGCGATGGCGCGCAACAGCAATGTTTTTCCGCTGCCTGATTCACCATAAATGCAAAGGCATTGACCTTGCGCTGCTTCAAAATTTACAGGATTGAAAAGTGCTGAGTGAAGATTTTTGACACTAATCACGATAGCCGCTTACTTGTTATTGATGGCAAGGATGTCCCAGACTCCGTGCCCGAGTTTTTGACCACGTTGTTCAAATTTGGTCAGGGGTCTTGAAGCAGGCCGGTCGACATAACCTCCAGCCGATGTGTTTTCGAACGCAGCATGAGCGGTGATGGCAACACGGATATGTTCGGCGTAGTTTTCCCAGTCAGTTGCCGCATGAAAAAAGCCGCCCGACCTGATAACTCTGGAAATCAGGTCAAGAAAAGCCGCTTGTACAATACGACGTTTATGATGGCGCTTTTTGTGCCAGGGGTCAGGGAAAAATAGCTGTAGACCTTCAAGACAGTTTTCTTGCAGGCAATACCTGATCACTTCAACAGCATCATGGCTGATGATGCGCAGGTTGCTTAACTGGTATTTCTCGATTTGTAAAAGCAGATGTCCAACCCCGGGTCGGTGAACTTCAATGCCGAGAAAATTGGTATCTGGTTGATCAAGCGCCATTTGTGCCAGCGAATCACCGTTACCAAAGCCAATTTCGAGAACAACAGGGTTGGTGTTGGAAAATGTTTTACTCAGGTCAAGCAGCTGCTTTTGATATTCGATACCATACAGTGGCCAGAGTGTTTCGAAGGCTTTCTGCTGGCCGGGGGTCAGGCGTCCCTGGCGTAAAACAAAGCTTTTGATTTCACGCAGTCGTTTGCCTGGTTTCGGCTCGGCTGTAGCGTTCATGGAAACTCAGCTAAAAAATAAACCATCTACCGGCGATGACGCTGAAGCAAAGCGTTTCGCTGGCATGCGTCCGGCCAGGTAAGCCTCACGTCCAGCCTGGATGGCTTTCTTCATGGCAGAAGCCATCATAACCGGTTTTTGAGCAGCGGCAATTGCTGTATTCATCAGTACACCATCACAACCGAGTTCCATCGCCTGTGCAGCATCAGAAGCTGTACCAACACCGGCATCAACCAGTACGGGTACATTGGCATTTTCAACAATGGTCATGATATTGAGTTTGTTGCGGATCCCCAACCCAGAGCCTATGGGAGCGGCAAGTGGCATCACAGCAACACAGCCCATCTGTTCAAATTCACGCGCCATGATGGGATCGTCATTGGTATACACCATGATATCGAAGCCATCCTTCACCAGTTCTTCGGCGGCTTTCAGGGTCTGCATGACATCTGGGAACAGTGTCTTTTCATCACCCAGAACTTCGAGTTTGCAGAGGTTGTGGCCATCCAGTAATTCACGTGCCAGCTTAAGCGTGCGAACAGCCGTTTTGACATCGTAACAGCCCGCGGTATTGGGCAGAATCGTATACTTGTCAGGTGGCAGGATATCCAGAATATTGGCTGCATTGGCATCCTGTCCCATGTTGGTACGACGTACGGCAATGGTAATGATTTCAGCGCCACTGGTTTCAATGGCCTGTTGGGTTTCATCCATATCCTTGTATTTTCCGGTACCGACCAGTAAGCGGGAGTTGTATTGTTTGCCGGCAATTGTGAGTTTATCTGTCATGCGGTTATCAGCCTCCACCTATGGCTTGTACTATTTCAATCACATCATTTTCCTTGAGCTGATGTGAGCCGAACTGGCTACGGGTTACAAGTTCTTCGTTAACTTCCACAGCAATACGCCTGCCATACAGTTCCATCGATTCCAGCAGGGCTGTGATGGTGATGTTGTCAGCGACTTCCTTAGGCTGGCCATTTAACTGGATATTCATGGCTGTATTCTACCTGTATTTGATGGCATCCTGTAATGAAATTTAGAAATTAGAATGTAATTCATGGCTGAAAGTTTTTCTGAAAAAGTGCTGTTCTGGGGCAAGGCGCATGGCCGAAAGGATCTACCCTGGCAGCAGCAGATGACGCCATATCGTGTCTGGGTTTCTGAAATTATGCTGCAACAGACACAGGTAAAAACGGTCATTCCCTATTTTGAAAAGTTTGTGGAAAACTTTCCGACGATACAGCAGCTGGCTGAAGCGAATGTTGATGAGGTGTTGCATCACTGGTCCGGTCTTGGTTACTACGCCAGGGCAAGAAATCTGCATAAAACGGCACAAACAATAGCCAGTGTTTACAAGGGAAAATTTCCTGAAGAGATCCATGAAATGGAGAAGCTGCCGGGCATCGGTCGTTCTACAGCAGGTGCAATTCTGTCACTTTCCAGAGGTCTTTATTTCCCGATCCTTGATGGCAATGTAAAACGTGTCCTGGCGCGCTGTTTTGAGGTAGGAGGCTGGCCAGGTAAAGCTTCGGTTTTAAAACAATTGTGGCAGATATCTGAAAAAGTCACCCCCCGACAGGAAACGGCAAGTTTTAATCAGAGCATGATGGATCTGGGGTCTATGGTTTGTACACGTGGTTCACCTGCATGTGACAATTGTCCTTTGAATAACCAATGTGGTGCTTACAAAAGTGGCAACTGGAGTAACTACCCGGGTAAAAAGCCTAAAAAAGCCTTGCCGGTAAAAAAGACGATAATGCTTTTAATCAAAAATGATCAAGGGGCAATTTTGCTGCAAAAGCGGCCTCCTGCGGGTATTTGGGGTGGGCTATGGAGTCTGCCGGAGTTGAACGAGGTACAACAGTCAAAGTTAACTTCAGAAACAAAAACTCAACTGGGTATTAATATCAGTCTGTCAGAGCCTTTGCCCATACGTCGGCATACTTTCAGTCATTATCATCTGGATATTTTTCCATTCACCTGCCACTTCAATGGTTATGAAAATGACTTTATAGCTGATAATGAAACACTCTGGTATAAACACGGCAGTAAAGAGCAACTGGGGCTTGCTGCCCCGGTAACTAAACTACTGGAAGAAGCAGATTAAACAAGGAGAATTTCGTGACTCGAATGGTAAATTGCGTCAAGCTGAAAAAAGAAGCTGAAGGGCTTGAGCGCCCGACTTATCCGGGTGAACTGGGGCAGAAAATTTTCGAAAATGTCTCCAAACAAGGCTGGCAGGAATGGCTCAAGTTTCAGACGATGTTGCTCAATGAGCACCGCTTAAGTCCCATTGACCCCAAAAGCCGGCAGTTTCTTGAAACTGAAATGGAGAAGTTTTTCTTTGGGGAAGGTTCTGCGCCTCCTCCTGATTTTGTTGCGCCTGAATAGAGCAGACTTGACTATTAAGCGAACAACGGCTTTAATACGCCGCTCTGAGAAATCATACCTATTTAGGCCCAGATAGCTCAGTCGGTAGAGCAGAGGACTGAAAATCCTCGTGTCGGCAGTTCGATTCTGTCTCTGGGCACCATAATTTATCAACGGCTTACGATTTATCGTAGGCCGTTTTTATTTTCTGACTTTAAAAGTTGTTTAATAAATCTATAAATCAACAACCATACTTACGGTATATTAATACCGAGTCAGTCATCTTTAGTTACATTTAACTCAAGAGTGTTTTATCCAATATGATTAATTTTAGAAAGCTATTCAATAAAAAGCCAACAACAGGTAACAAGGAGAGAGAAGATACTTTTCCTCCTAATCTCTTGATTAGCACTGAAGATAGAGAAACTAAAATAAAAGAGATTGACGAACAGTTTTTTAGTCTACTGCTGGGTGTTCATTCCCAATTGGATGTTGATTTAAACAGCTTTGAAAAAAGCAGCATAATTCGATTAAATAACTTAATAAAAAATAAAACAGAATTGCAAAAGAAAATGCCGAGGCTGCCGCTGATACTGCCTAAAATCATGAGTGTTTTAAAAGCTGATAATTCTACAGCTCTTGATGTAGCTAATATCATTGAAGAAGACCCTGTCCTTGTGGCCGATGTCATAAGATTAACCAATAGTCCTATATATAAGACCAAAGAAAAAATCACCAGTCTGGAACAAGCCACTGTGATCATAGGGCGCGCAGGGCTTCAGCGCCTGGTAACTTGCGCATTATTAAAACCAATACTTAGTGCAAAAGGTGGGCATTTTACCCAGCTTTCTTCTGGTCTGACTTGGGAGCTCTCTGAAAAAGTTTCTATTGCTGTGTTTAATCTATGTGAAGATGATGATGAAAATAAATTTCACGCTTATCTTGCTGGCTTATTACAAAACCTGGGGCTGACGATAGGTTTGAAAGTATTGGATAGTGAGTTTGATGCGTCGGAAGCACCGCATTCTCGTCAATTCCTCAAGGTATTTGATAATCTGTGCCAGATAATTTCTTTAGAAATTGCGAAATCCTGGTCGATGTCAGACAGAATAGTCAATGCATTTTCAGCAATAGTGAATACAGATACATCCAAAACATCATCAGATTTGCATGTTAATTTATACATTGCGAATACCCTGGCTAAAGCTCAAATTATTTCTGATAAGATAAATCTGACACCGTTTAATTCGGAAATAATGTTAAATAACAAGACGTGTCAGAAATGCATTGATAGCCTGATTGCTATAAATTATAAAATCAGCTAGATTGATATCGATGCTTATACCTTGTTAATTATCAGGTTTTATCTTTATGACCGCTCATCCAGGGGAGCCTTTTCGGGATCACTACTGATTCTTTTAAAGTAATTTTTAGTGATATGTGCTTATAAGCTACTGCATATTAACCGTGCTGGTTTAAATTGAAGCAGATAGTCATTTTTTTCAGGCTAGGCAATAGAAGAGTTCACTATCTTCACGATTTTTCATACTATATGGAATAAATTACATTAAATTATCTTAATGAAAGAAGTCAAAACCACAATCGATGCCTTGGAAGTCGGTATGTATGTATCCAGACTGGATCGTCCCTGGATAGATACTCCTTTTGTTTTAGAAGGGATGCGCATCAATTCAAAAGACGATATTGAAGGCTTGCGAAAATATACTTCTTTTGTGTTTGTCGATACCGAACAAGGGCCGACTCCGGATCCGGAGCACTGGATTTCAATTTCAGAAGATGAGCTTGAAATTCATGATGAAGATACCATAAAGGTCGACTTTAAAGAGTCTAAATCGAATGATGAATACAAAAAATTACGTAAAGCCTTCTATGAAATAGAAGCTGACTTTGAAGAAGAGCTGGAAAAAGCAAAAGATATTAAAAACCGTATCGAAAAGGACTTCAAAAAAATCCTGACTGATATGAGTCAGGGTCAAGACCTTGATGTAGCAACCCTCAAGGATGGTATTCATGCTGCTGTGGCTAGCATTATTCGAAACCCATCTGCGTTTGCGCTACTTATTCAGCTGGAAAAGTCTAACGAATATGCATACAGTCATGCTCTCAGTTCCTCAATCTGGTGTGGTCACTTTGGACGGCATTTAGGGTTTGAGGTAAACGAGATCGAAGAGCTTGCCTTGGGAGGTATGCTGCTTGATTTAGGAAAAATTAAGCTGCCTCCAGAACTTTTGACTAAAAAAGGAAAAATTTCGCCTGCTGAAGCTGCGGTTATCAAAAAACATGTCGATTACAGTGTACGTATTTTGGCAAAGTCAAAAGGTATTTCCACTAACGTCATGCGAATGGTCGCTACTCATCATGAAAGAGCCAATGGTAACGGCTACCCTCAAGGGATTGAAAATAAGGATATTCCCATTTATGGCCGAATCGCGGGTATCGTAGACAGTTATGATGCAATGACTACCCCTCGACCCTACATTGAAAAAACAATGTCACCTAATGAGGCGATCAACGAGCTCTATAAATTACGTGACTCCAGCTTTCAAAGTGAGCTCGTGGAACAATTTATACAAACCGTTGGGCTTTACCCAACAGGCTCTTTGGTGGAGCTTAACTCAGGTGCTGTGGCTGTTGTCCTTGAAGTTAATGATCTCAAGCGTTTATACCCTACTGTAATGATTGTCCTGAATAGCGACAAAGAACCTGTTGAGGATTTTGAAACTATAAACCTGGCAGAAAGCCAGACAGGCTTGATCGTCAAGAAAGCGCTACCCACTGGGGCACATGGAATTAATATTCAAGAACTGTTTATCTAGGAACTAAATTTCAGGCAGTTTGGCTTTTTCCAGCCATTTTAAATATTCTTCGTTGGGTAAAGGTTTCGAATAGAAATAGCCCTGAATCACATCACACTCAATTTTGTGTAAATACTTCAGGACCATCGCATCTTCTACGCCTTCAGCTACTACCTGCAAATCAAATGCTTTTCCTAAGTCTTTTATGAGGCGAACAATATTTTTACTCGGTTTACTTAGCAGTAAATTCGAAATAAAACTCTGGTCGATCTTGATTTCATCGACGGGTAGTTTTTCAAAATAAGACAAACTGGAATAGCCCGTGCCGAAATCGTCAATAGATATCTTTACACCGATATTTTTTAGTTTTTCAAGTGCTTCAATCGTTCTGCTGACCTGGCTGACAAAAGACCGTTCAATGATTTCAAGCGTTAAGCATACGTTGTCAGATTCCCATAGTTTGAGAGAATTTGAGACCATGTCAAAAAAGTCTGGCATGAGCAGGAATTCAGGTGGGATATTGACTGATATTGATTGAGGTCCCCATCTATCTGACCACTTTGAAGCTTGTCTTAGCGAGGTGTTGATCACCCACGAGGTAATGGGTTTTATCATGCCGCTTTGTTCTGCTATTGGAATAAAAACGTTTGGTGAAACGAATCCTCTTGTCTGGTGTTTCCACCTCAGCAACGCTTCAGCACCACTGACTCGATTGTGGTTAATATCTATTTTTGGCTGATAATAGACGCTGAATTCATTAAATTCTAATGCTTGGGACATTGCCATCTCTATATCCCAAAAATCGGAAAGCTCTTCTTCTCCCTGGTCTTTGGCTATACCAATATTGTTACTATGTGTTTTCGTTTCATGCAGCACTGATTCTGCTTCGATCAGTAAATGTTTGGCATCAAGAGCATGCGTAGGAAAAATACTGATTGAAATGGAGCACTCAAGTCTAATTTGATGATCCAGGTAGGAAAAGGGGACTTCGAGCAGGCGTAATATTTTTCTTGCTGCAAGTTCCGCATGACCGGTATTCATAATACCCATAAGCAATAGAGCAAAGGTGTTATCACCAATGCGAGCTAAATGGTCTTGCTTTCTCTCTACAGACTTTAAAAGCTCTGCGAACTTGAAAAGTATTTTGTCACCAACTTCATAACCATAATGAGCATTAACGCGCTGAAAATGATCGATGTCGATTAGCAGCAATGCAGACTTGATTTTATGTTTGCTCGAATACGTAATCTTCTCGTTTAAAGTTTTTAAAAAAGTCGACCGATTATCGAGATTGGTGAGTTGGTCTAATCCCATGCGGATAGTCATATAATTAATAATTTTGTAGATCTAAATATACTGCACTTATAAACTTATGGAAATAATTGATCAATCAATGGGCTGATTGACAATGCAAACTCTATGCAATGGCTGTTTTTCAGTGCAATTTCAATTGGAAAAATCTTCCAGAATAACCTTTGAGTCTAAAATAGCCTCCATAGGCCGGCAACTTAGGTATGCCTGCGCGCCCAGCCTTGCTGGCCGCCATTAAGTAAAACCTGGTTTCACTGAAATGCAGACGCAAAAGAAAAAAAAGCCCCATGGAGGAGATGGGGCTAATGGGAGAACATGAAAAAATCATGTTTTACTTAGAATCTGTAAACACTATAGCCCATGTCATTATTGGAGACTGTTTCAATATATTTCAAAATGTAAACCATCCTATGGGTTTATCCCGGACTAAGGTGTCTGATCTGACTGTTGGGCTGTCTTTATCCACTTTAATAGAGTAGCTACCAGGTTGGTTTTGGTTGTTTGGAAAAATTCTGGTATTGCTGATTAGCAGGTTTTTCAATAACTTGGCTACATCTATAGCTTAGTAACAGCTTGACTTTTTGTAAATTGTTAATCGCTAGAAATTCATAATTTCTATAGACACCTATGAGAAAACGGATAACAATAAAAAGTCCACGGCCTGATCATATATGAGGCAACCGTCGGCTCCTGATTAGTTTTTTAAAACCTGGGGGTTTTTGATGAACGTTGTCAGCTTACATAAACATCTTTTTCAGATTTCTATATTTCTGCTTCTTCTGTTATCGGTGAACTATGTTGTTGCTGCCGAGAAATTTATCCAACCATGGTTGGATGGCGCAGAACAACAGCTCGAGAGTTGGCAATCTGATCTTGAACAATGGCAGCAAACTGCTCCTTCACTGGGTGTTGTCGAAGCCCGTCAAAACGAAGTTTTAAACACCAGGCAAAAAGCCGATGAGTGCGTTACTAATTTTTCTAGCCTTGTCGAATCACTTCAACAGAAAATTCAAGCTCTTGGTGAAGAAAAAGAGGATGAAGCTGAAGATTTAAAGAAGCGCAGAAAAGAGATGTTAAGGCAAAAGCAGCTCGTTGAATCTGAGCTGGCAGTCTGTCGTTTGTTGACTCTTGGAATGCGGGAGCTACAGGATGGTCAAAAGCAAGTCCGCAATAAAGTTGTATCTCAGGCACTTACCCATAGGGATACTCCTGTATGGGAGACGCTTTACGCTTTAATCAGGAAACCTGATTTTTTTGCTCCTGGCTTCGCTATCAAGTTCAGTTTCTGGCCATCAATTTTAGCCGGGCTGCTTGTCATTTTGATTTTTATGCCAATTGCCAGATATTTATCCGGTAGGCTCTCAGCGCATTCCCTTGTTTCCGAGGATGATGGGCTGCCCCCGGCAGAAATGATTCTGGCAGGAATGTATGCAAAACGCCTGATATGGATTGTTATTTTATCTGGGTTATCGTTTTTTACTTACCTTGGTGGTTTAACGATTATAGGTGCGGTGTTATTGGCTTTGGTTATCTCGATGATGATTGCGCCATTGCTTGAACTGCTCGTTTGCCAAAATATCAAAAAATGCAGTGCGGGTTTTCCGGCAAGGGCTCTTCTGGATATTGTGCTGATTGGTCTTGTTGTGCATTTTTCCGGATTAAGGGAATGGATGACGAACGATGCTTTTACCGTCCTGCGCTCCAGCTATTATTTCCTGGTTATGTTTTTTTCTCTGTGGCTGCTTTTTATATTATCCAGGAGAGATAACTTCCAGTTTTTAAATTCAATCCGGCTTCCCTTGGCGATTGCCATGATTTCAGGTCCAACAGCGATGCTGTTGGGTTATAAGCAATTTGCGCAATTGTTGGTGCCAGGTATTTATGGAAGTTTGGTTGGGTTTCTTGTGGTCTGGGTAATTTATCAGGCAGGTGGTTACCTGCTAAATATGTTTGAGCCGGATGGGGCGCAAACAAATCCCAAATTAAGAGAATTTCTGGGATACAAGGAAAGCGAGTTGATCCCGGGAGTCTGGCTTGGGCGTTTGCTATTAATAATAAGCGTCGGTGGTATTTTAGTCTATTGGTTGTTATTTACCTGGAATATCCCGCATTCTGAAGTCAATATCATCAAGGCCTATTTCACAGAAGGTTTTCCGGTTGGCGCGATAACGATTGTCCCGAGTAAGATAATCGCCGCTGTTCTGGTTTTCTTTTTATTTTTAACCTTGGCAAGGTGGCTACGCAATGAAGTTGCTCTTCGTTGGCTTAGCCGAACTCGTTTGGATGCTGGGGCAAGGGAGTCCATTGTTTCACTAACAACCTATACCGTTGTTGGTATAGCATTAGTGATCGCGCTGGGCATGGCGGGTGTTGATTTTCAAAATATTGCAATAGTTGCAGGTGCTTTATCGGTTGGTATTGGTTTCGGGTTACAAAATATTGTTAATAATTTTGTCTCTGGACTTATTTTATTATTTGAGCGTCCGGTAAAGCCGGGTGACTGGATAGTAGTAGGCACTACAGAAGGCTATGTTAAAAAAATTAATATCCGGTATACCCTGATACAAACATTTGATCGAGCCGATGTTTTGGTGCCGAACTCTGAATTGATTTCTAACCAGGTAACTAACTGGATGCACCGGGATTCTATAGGTAGGGTCATTGTACCGGTAGGAGTGGCATACGGGTCAGATACCCAACGTGTGAAGGATATACTGCTAAAAATTGCAATTGATCATCCCATGGTATTAACACATGATTATCGTGTTGATGCTCCACAGGTTCGATTCATGGGTTTTGGTGAGAGCTCGCTGGATTTTGAACTGCGCTGTTTTATTGAGAATATTGATAGACGTTTTTCTGTGCGTAGTGATCTGCTTTTTTCTATCGACGATGAATTCAGAAAAGCAGATATTGAAATTCCATTCCCTCAGCGCGTAGTTCACATGGAAGAGTAATTGTAGAATCGGGCATATGAGTGATTGTGATTGCAGCGTAGAAATAACTGACAGGTCTCAGAGTCATGTCTTGATCAAGCTTCTGGCCATCAATGCCACGATGTTTGTTCTGGAATTGGGTATAGGTTTATATGCTCAATCGACCGGTCTCATTGCGGATGCGATAGATATGCTTGCGGACTCGATTGTGTATGCCATCGGGCTATATGCCGTAGGGCATTCATTAACACAAAAAGCCAATGCAGCATTACTGTCCGGTTGGTTTCAATTAGGGCTTGGTCTTTTGATTCTGTCTGACATTATTAGAAGAATATTTATCGGTAGTGAGCCAGTTTCCGTTCTTATGATGAGTGTTGGCACAGTCGCTCTAATTGCAAATATTGTTTGTTTGAAACTGATACAAGAGCATCGGCACGGTGAAGTGCACATGCGAGCAAGTTGGATATTTTCCAAAAATGACGTGATTGCTAATGCCGGTGTTATTTTAGGTGGCCTTATGGTTTGGTTGCTCGATAGCCGCTGGCCTGACCTTATTATTGGTTCATTGATTGCCTTGCTTGTGTTAAATGGCGCGAAACATATTATTCAGGATGCACGCAAAGAGTTAGCCTCTGAGTCTTTATGCGGTGAGGGGGGTGATTGTTGTTCAAGTGCTACTGTCAGCATTGAGCCAAGTGAAAAGCCAAAGTAAATGGTGTCCGTAAATAACCACCTTTGAGACACCCAGAGTACGTTTGTGAATAATCGTTTCAGGTAATCAGGCTAGCACAGGGTTGTGGACGGTTGAAAACGCACTGAATAGCGGCCTGAAACTGGAGTCTCAATAAGAATAAATGTGTGATCTAAATCACAGATTCTAATAATTATAGTGGAGAAGCCGGCGATAGAATTAATGATTTCTTTTGTCGGTCTATACATAAGTTAATCACCAAGAAACCTGGAATGGTGTACGCTCATGTTCAAGATACGACATTTTTTGTTAATCTCCCTGCTTACAGCTGTTTTTTTAGCATTTACTGGCTGTGCCAGCACATCACCCCAGTATCAACAGCGCAGTGAATCCAATCATGAGGCTCTCGCGATAGCTCAAAATATGATAGGTGTTCCTTATCGTTATGGTGGAGCAGATCCCCGGGGATTTGATTGTAGCGGTCTTGTGTACTATGCCTATCGTAAGGCTGGTATACATTCTCCTCGCTCAACTTCTGATCAATACAGACTCAGTACAAGAGTGCAGTTAACAGAACTGAGGCCAGGCGACCTGGTGTTTTTTGCGATTTCCCGCAACAAGCCCTCACATGTGGGTATCTATGTAGGCCAGGGTAAATTTATTCATGCCCCTTCCAGTGGCAAGCCAGTGAGTTATGCTTTTTTAAATGACTATTACTGGAAAGAAAAGCTTATAGGCACGGGCAGGCTATAGCATACCGTTTTAATAAACGCTTAAAAGAACCCCGTTGTTGTAACTTATTTATTCTATGGAGACTTGATAGCAATGAGAGAGCTTAGGCCGGTTTTTCTAGAAGTAGATATTGCCATATTTATAGAGGCATTCTCAGGCTGAGGTCCAGGCCCCATTTATCAAAGTCATCCCGTGAAAACAGCTTGTTGAACGACAATGAAATATCGATGTTTTCCAGGGTGGCAATGTCCGCACCAATAACAAACTCGACTTCAGTATCGTCATCGCTGTGGGCTATTACCCCTGCAGGTAGTCCTCCCGCTGCAGCATCCTCATCTGAATCAAGGTCTTTGCGAAAAGTAATATTGGCATAGGGCGTCACATTGTTATTTCTTTGGTATACACCAAAGCCCAGTTCGGCCTGGGTAATAGTGATGGTG
>JABDQZ010000290.1 GCA_013041975.1 Gammaproteobacteria bacterium | reverse complement strand
CTGGTTCTGGCGAAATAACCTGTTGCTCATCTACAGGCTGAACAAGCATGGAAAGATTCATGGTATAGACTTCCGATTGCGTCAATTCCGCAGCACCTGACAAATGTAACCAGATGCTGGCTGCCAGACCGGCATGCACGACCCCTGAAACCGTGAAGCCAATCAGTTTACTCACTTTTGTTTCCGCGTCAGAATCGAGACTTTCTTTAAGCCTAAAGCTTTCAGCTTCTCAGCAAGAAACACAAATGATCCAAAATCACTTTTGGCATCTACCCTCAACAACAAGGTCGTATCCAGCGAAAGCTGACTTAGACGGTAACCAAGTAGATCCGAATGTACAGGTTCACTATTGATAAAGTAAATTCCCTGCTCATCAATAGTGATCTCTACCGGGTTTTGATTTTGTGATTTTGTTGCCGACTGACTGACAGGTAAATTAACAGGTATTGTTCCTTGTGCTACAAAAGTAGCAGTAGTAAGAATAATGGCCAGCAATACCAGCATGACATCGATAAAAGGAATAACATTGATTTGATCAAAGCGTTTCATAGCTTCACCCTGATCAATGACTTATCCGTTGCTGATGCTGCCATTCAAGACGTAAAACTTCTGCTCTACGTTGAAGAGCGTTATAAAAAACAATGGACGGTATTGCTACCAGCAAGCCCATTGCTGTTGCCTTGAGCGCCAATGCCAGGCCGGTCATTATATTACTGGCATCCAGCAGACCTGCCTGTCCTAGATCGAAGAATGTGATGAGAATCCCCAGAACGGTACCGAGCAAACCGATATAGGGGGCGTTTGATCCAACAGAAGCAATAATAGTGAGGTGATTGGTTAAATCAATCTCCAGCATTTCCTGACTTTTGAAAGATGACAGCTCCAAACGTGAATAATGCAGATAGCGTTCTATGGTATAAGCCAACATGAGCAGACTCATTATACCAAGCGTGTTAAAAACCGCAGGATCCAGCCAGTGTTTTAATAATTCCATACCACCAGTCCTTTCAGAAAATCAATTGCAGGCGTCTTAGTCCGATCAGGATCAAAACAGCACCACCCAGCCATAGTAACCATCGCCCCATCCAGGGCTTATCCTGCTGTAACTTCAAGCCCAGCTTTCCAAGTAAAGGAATGACAATAAACAATGGCGTTATTGCCGCACCCAGTCCAAACAATGTGCCGTACACTGCCCCCATCAAAATATCACCAGTTGAAGCGCTCGCTGCAAGTAAAGCAGCGAGCGGAGCACAGGGAGTAAAACTCAGTGCAAATCCCATACTAAAAGGAGAAAGTCTCTGATTACGACTCATACCACAACGACGGTGAACGTTACGGGGTAACACAAGCCAGACACCAGCAAAGATTGCTGTGGATGCGATCAGCCAGTGACCGACATCGCCTTTAAGCCAGTAAAGCAATGCTTCACCAAGCATTCCTGCTGCACCACCCAATACTGCATAGGCTGCAATCTTCCCTGCTGCAAATGCCGCTGTATCCCAGACTGCAGCAGAACCACCCTGCCCCTGTCCTAAAGCCCAGGTACCCAGAAAGGGTAAACAGACAGCGGTACAGGTTGTAAAGCCAACGGATAACCCAAGCAACCAGACAGATGCCCAGCCAAACTGGTCTAGTGTTTCAAGTCCTGTCATACCTTTTTCACCCTGGCCGGGGATGGCTTGGAATTGACAGGCTTACTACCATTTGGCTTTTGCTGTTTTACTCGTTTCTTGTAATGTTCTCGTGATGATTTAAAAACGGTTAACGGCCCGGTTTTAATACTGATAACCGAATCTTGAGGACAGAATTCTGCACATCTTCCACATAAGGTACAGTCTTCATTAAACGCCTTTGGACCATGCTCTTGCCATATTTCCGGTATGTCCATAGGACAGGCCTTCGTACAGATACCACACTTGTCGCAATGATCATTCTGCACTTTGACAAGGCGCGTTAATGACAGACGCCTGAACACAGCATGTAATGACAGCATCGGACAAATTCGGCAGAAAGGCTGGCGAATGGCCAGTGCAGCAATAACAATAAAACCGACCAGAAAAGCACGAATGGCACCAAATATCGTATCAGTCAAACTCGAAGTACTTACTGCGAGTTGTTCAGTACTGCCAGCAGCCATACTGGTTATGATACGGGAAGGACAAACCTGGCAGAAGGCATCTCCCGCCTCATGAGGTGCCACCCCAAATCCAGCCATCAAAGGTAATGCCATTACAAGACCAACCAGCATCAACCATTTGATAGGCCGAACCTTACCTGTCTGATGTGGTTTGAGGTGATGTAATGGTCTCCCAAGAAAACGTCCAAGTCTGAAAAACAGTTCCTGAATGGTTCCCAAAGGACATATCCATCCACAAAAAGCCTTATTGAAAATAACGAAAAGAATAAAGAAATTTATAAAAGTAAAAAACAGAGGCAACAGCATACTGAAAGCAAACCCCTGCATGCGAACAATCGCCTCACCAACACGATGATTCAATTGATGCTGAGTAGGTATCAAAACACAATAGTCGGAAGCTACGGGATCATAAGCACATGACAATGCCGGCAATGCATTAGAAACCATATCTGACAGGTAATGCCCCATTACCGTAGCACCGTAGAGCAAAGTAACCAGCATGATGAGTTGGACTGTCAGTCTGAATCTACCCAGTGTCATTGAAAATGATTTCATGACTTGCCCCCTTTTTTGGATTTACGCAAAAAGGGAGCAGCAGTCATCATTCCAAACAAAGCAAAACCTATCCCAAGTGCCAGGTTCTTGTTATAGAAAGCGCCTGTTGTGTAGTAAAAATTAAAATGACTAATAAATTGTTTGCCATCTGACTTCTGCTCAACAGTCAGTACAAAACCAGCCTTTTTTCGACGCGCATGTCCATGATCTTGACCATCCCCTATAGCTGAATCTGATTCTTCTGGAAAATCATATGGAAAAGGAATTGAAACCAATCCATCCTGGTCGGTTTTTAAAACCTCACGTGTTTTATTTTCTGTTTCAAAAATTACCGGGGCATTTTTGACTGGCTTACCGTTCAGCCTGACAAGAAAATCCCAGTTTTCACCTGCGCGAAAATGCTGATGCTCACGCGGCAGCTTCACTGGACTGATATCCAATG
>JABDQZ010000157.1 GCA_013041975.1 Gammaproteobacteria bacterium | reverse complement strand
CTACAAGATTAATCACACGCTTACATTTATTGTTAACAGGGCTCATGGATAAAGAATGTGGTTTGATGAAAAAAATGTCAACTGTTTTTCATTTCCTGGCGTTTTTTCTTACCTAGCGGAAACTTGGGTTTGCCTTTGTCTTTTTGAGCTCGCAGACGCTTTTTCACACGGGCTTTTTTCACGGGAGGCGTAAAGCCGCTCTTCTTTTTCTTTTTGCGTTTAAATTCCGGTTCCCGATTTTTTGGTTCAAGTCCTTCTATCTGTAAACGCTCGATGAGTTGTTTTGTAAATCGTTCAATCCGCTGCAGGGTTTTTGCTTCGTAATCCAGTACCAGGGAAGCAACGGTGCCAGGCTGACTTGCCCTGCCGGTTCTTCCGGCACGATGTACATAGATTTCTGCATTACGAGGCATATCATAATTGATAACTGTATCGATTGCGTCAAAATGCAACCCCCTGGCGGCTACGTCAGTCGCCACCAGAACACTCAAACGACCTCCATGAAAATGCCTGACTTTCTGGTTACGTGCTTTCTGGCTCATATCACCATGCAAAAGGTCACAGGCTATGCCACTGGCATGCAAACGCTCGGAAAGGGATTCAGCATCAACACGTGTGTTGACAAAAACCAGCACCTTTCCTTCTTCGGGATCGGAAGCCTTATGATAAGGGCTCGACTGAAACGGCTTGAGCAATGACATTAACAACTCAAACTTGTGTTCAGCTGAATCCGACAAATAACACGTCTGGGTGATACTCGGCGGAATAGTTCGAGCGGTACCAACCTCAACACGCACAGGCTCATCCAGAATACTGTTGGCAAAATCCAGTACCTGCGGATTTTCCATGGTGGCTGAAAACAGCATGGTTTGCCGCTCAGCCGGTAACATGCCAATAATACCCGCCACATCCATGATAAAGCCCATATCCAGCATACGGTCAGCTTCATCAACCACCAAGTATTCGACATTCAATACGTCCAGCTCATTCTTTTCGAGCATATCCAGTAATCTGCCGGGGGTAGCAACGACTATCTCGGGATTTTCGGCCAACCACTTCTGTTGCAATGATTCGTGCACACCACCAATAAGGACGGTACTGTTAAGGCTGGTAAATTCGCTTAAGGATTCAACCACCTTTCTGACCTGGTTACCCAACTCTCGAGTTGGTACCAGTATCAAAGCCTTGGGCCAGAGCTTTTTACCATGGGTTGCCAGCAATCCCTGCAAGATCGGCAATAGATAGGCGACCGTTTTGCCACTGCCAGTCGGAGCCGAGCCAATAATGTCAAGCCCACTGACAGCTTCAGGCAACAATTGGCTTTGTATTTCTGTTGGTTCTTTGAAACCGAGCTTGCCAATTGCCCTTAACAATCGTGCATCAAGAAATAAATCATCAAAACCATTATCCACAACGTTGCCCTTATCACTTCAGTTTCACTTATGATAGCCGAAGCATACTATAGTTATTTGAAAAATATTGCGCTCATGCTGGTTAAAACAGGATATATACTGATTGGCTCGACTGCCCTGGTTCTTGGCATCATTGGAGCCTTTTTACCTGTTATGCCGACAACGGTATTTATCCTGATTGCAGCCTGGGCTTTTGCCCGCTCTTCAGATCGATTACATCAAGCCCTGCTTGACCACCCACGCACTGGACCGGCTATCCGGGCCTGGAGACACAACCAGTGTATTCCACGGTCTGCCAAGATTGCTGCAGTGGTTTCAATGATGATCAGCTGGATCATCGTGTGGTTTGCGACTGACTGGATTGTCAGTGCGATAGTAGGCGCAATTTTGCTGATGGTAATAACGTTTATCCTGACAAGGCCCTCTGAAACAACCGATTCCGACTAACCTGATTATTTTTCCACCAATTGTTTTTCGATTTCAACAGGCCAGTCCAGCAAGGCATCAACAACGGCTCTCTGACTGTCATCAAGTTCCGGATCAACACTCATCGCAGCCAGTTGCTGGCCAAAGGTTTTCAGGTTGATACCGATCTGACCATCAGTATCCTGCCAGCGATTTTGGCAGAAATTTTTCCATTGACTGAATTCTGCCTTACTCAGGGTTTCAGGCCAGTTTCGCGCACGGTAACGGAACAGTAACTCAGGAAGACGCATATCATTGAAAGCAGATTGCAATGCCCCAAGGTGTTTCGGTTCAGTCATTAATACCTGGTCACAGATTTTACGATCATTCGACTGGATAAAACCGTCATACAGCATGGCATCCGGGTCAGTCTCTGCTGCAAACTGTTTTTTCGAGAACAGCTTTGATAGCTTTTGTTTCAGGCTGTGCTGCTCTGCAATGAGCCAGTGAGCATATTCATTGACCCGTTGTGTATCGATATGCCACTCGTCTGCCGCGGTTTCAGTCAATGTGCTCATGGGTGATAATACTGGCGCCTTGTTGATATGGACTTCTTTAAGTGCAATGCGCTCGGTTCCTTCAGGGAGATCATCTTTGGAAACGAAAAGACGAGCCTCAATTTCATCGATATCCAGATTGATCAAATCAGAAGGGTCATGGCGCAGATCATAGACAATGACCGAGTTCTTATTGGTTGGGTGTGGAGCAACAGGTAAAACTGGGCTGATACAGCCCAGGCTTGCCGGAATCATTCTGGAGACATGCAAGACGGGTTTTGGTTGATTGACATTCAGGTATTTCGCAGCCTCAACCTTGTTGCGCAAATTCAGACAGAATTCAAACAGTTTTGGCTGATGTACTTTAACCAGCTTTGCCATTTCAATGGTCGCATACACGTCAGACAGGGCATCATGCGCAGCTTCATGCGAGATGTCATTGGCAGCGGTTAATATTTCCAGACGGAAACTTGGGACACCCGGTTCCCTTTCCGGCCACTCGATACCTTCGGGTCTCAATGCTCTTGTGAGGCGCATAACATCGATCAGATCCCAGCGGGAATTACCATTTTGCCATTCACGTGCATAGGGATCGATGAAGTTTCGATAAAAGCCGTAGCGGGTAAATTCATCATCAAAACGCAGACTGTTGTAACCCACACCACAGGTTCCCGGCTGGCTGAACTCCTTGCTGATTTCCTTGAAGAAGTCTGCTTCATACAAACCTTCATCACTTGCTTTCTGTGGCGTAATCCCTGTTACCAGGCAGGCTCCGGGATGCGGCAGCATATCCACGGTGGGCTGACAGTAAATGACCAGGGGCTTGCCAATAATATTCAGATCCCAATCGGTACGGATGCCGGCAAACTGGGAAGCCCTGTCCCACTTTGGAGATGTCCCCCAGGTTTCATAGTCGTGCCAGTAAAAAGTTGGCGAGCTCATTTCAGTGGCGCCCTATAAAAAGCGAAAAGTTTTTTTCTTGAATTGACTGATCTCATTACTTGACCTCATTTCGGACTTGATAACAGATATCGGTATCCGTGCCTGAAACTCGATCAACCCAGCTGTCTAGCTGAATAT
>JABDQZ010000156.1 GCA_013041975.1 Gammaproteobacteria bacterium | reverse complement strand
TTATTCAGCTATATATGGTTCTGACCGCATTTATGCTGTTGAAGACGGAGAGCTAAAGGCGATTACGGTAAGCTTGTTGGGTGATACTTTGGTGAATGGCAAGCTTTGGGCTTTGGTTAAAGGAGATGTGCCCTCCGGGACAGTTATTGCCACGACGCATCTATCCAATGCCATATCCGGGCTTAGGGTTTCGGAAGTAAATACTAATGAGTGAATATCCGCATACCGTTTCTCCAGATGAGCATCCGGAGGATTTCAAGGGCTTTCATCCAAAACATGAGAAGTTTAAATCACGTGGCCTGATTGGTCTTTTTGCGCGTCATCCAGTTGCTCCCAATCTGCTGATGATTATTATGGTGCTGCTCGGTACAGTCGCCCTGATACGCCTGAACGTGCAGTTCTTTCCAAACTTCGAGCTTGATTATGCCACCGTGCGCATTGTCTGGCCGGGCGCCAATGCCGAGGATGTCGAAACATCCTTAACAGAACCCGTGGAGCGCGTTTTGCGCAATATCGACAACCTGGATGAAATGACTTCGACTTCTTCATTGGGTGTTTCGGCGGTAACACTGAAATTTAAAGAAGGCACTGACATGATTGAAGCGGTTGACCAGGTCAATCAGCGCGTCAGTGAGTTGCGCAACCTGCCGCAGGATTCTGAAAAACCTGTTGTTCAGCGGGTATTGCGTTACGAACCGATAGCCCGCTTACTGCTGGTCAGCAAGTCCGGCAATCTTGATGAAATCAGGCCGCTGGTTCGGCAGTTTGAAAGCGAATTGCTTGATAAAGGCATCGATAAAATCGATATCAAGGGTTTGCCTGAAGAGGAAATGGCCATAGAAGTTTCCCAGCAAGTGCTCGAGCGCTATCAGCTTTCACTGGAACAAATTGGCAACCAGGTGGCTAACATGAGCCGGGATCTTCCTGCCGGTTCGCTGGGTGATTCTGAAAGTGTTCGTGATATCCGTGCCATTCAGCAAGGCCGTGACGAGCAGCAGTTTAAACAGCTGAGTGTTTTGGTCGATAAAACCCAGAACATCAAGTTGGGTGATATCGCGACGATTGAGCGTCGTGAAATAAAAAACTCTCCGCTACTCATGGTAGAAGGTAGTCCCGCTGTTGAAATGCAGCTAAAGCGAGCTTCAAGTGGTGACACGCTTGAATCTTCAGCCTTGATGCAGAAATGGCTTGAGCAAACAGAGCCCACGTTACCTACAGGTGTGGAGTTAAAGGTTTACGACGAAACCTGGTCCCTGGTTCAACAGCGTATCTCCCTTTTATTGACTAATGGTGTCGGTGGACTGGTACTGGTTATCCTGGTGTTGTTTTTGTTTATGCATGGCAGGGTCGCATTCTGGGTCGCTGTCGGTATTCCGGTTTCCTTCATGGCCACTTTGATGATCATGTATCTGGCAGGTGGCAGTATCAACATGGTCAGCCTGTTTGCCCTTATTATGGCGCTGGGTATTATCGTGGATGATGCCATCGTGGTCGGTGAAGATGCACTGGCACACCATGAAAAGGGGGAACCGCACCTCGAGGCGGCAGAAGGTGGAGCCCACCGCATGCTGGCACCGGTCACTGCTTCATCGATAACGACTATTGCGGCTTTTGTGCCGTTAATGATGATTGGTGGCGAGATGGGTAATATTTTGTTCGCCATTCCGCTGGTGATTATTGCCGTCATCATTGCTTCATTAATTGAAAGTTTTGCCATTTTGCCCGGTCACTTGCGTCATGCGTTTTACAATATGCCACCACCGAAGCCGGCTTCCCTGCGTTTCCGTCTGGATGCCGCCATAGACCACTTCCGTGAATATCATTTCCGGAACTTGATTCGCTGGGTATTAAACAACCGTTTTACGACTATATCGGTTGCCCTGGCCTTGATGATCTTCGTGATTGGATTATTGGCCGGCGGACGATTGTCTTTTGTCTTCTTTCCGTCACCCGAATCTACCAAGCTGTCTGCTGATGCGCGTTTCGTCGCAGGTACTCCTTCAAAGGTATCTGCTGATTTCGTCGACCATCTCTACAAGGCCCTGCTGGAAACCGAGCAGCAACTGGAACCCGGGATACTGAAAGTTGCTGTAGTTCATCATAACGAAACGTCCCGACAGAAGGGCACTAATTTCAGTTCGATCAATATTGAATTGACTGAACCAGATCAACGGCAAACGCGTAATGCCGAGTTTATACGCGTGTGGCAGGAAAAAGCAGGAACAGTACCCGGACTGGATGTGTTGTCGATCGAAGCTGCACGTCCCGGACCACCGGGCAGTGACATCGATATACGCTTATGGGGATTGGATCCGCGTTTGTTGAAAGAAGCTGCCATCGAGATTCAGGAAGTGTTACGCCAGGTTCCGGGGGTTTCGGGCGTGCGTGATGACTTGCCATATGGCCGTGATCAGATGGTTTATGAGCTGACACCACAGGGAAAGGCGTTAGGCTTTACCTATGCTTCCGTGGCCCGGCAGATATCAGCAGCTTTTTCCGGTCGACTGGTGCAGATTTTTACCGATGGCCAGGATGAAGTGGAGGTGCGCGTTCAGTATCCCCGACATGAACAGGCTACACTGGCTACCATTGGCTCAATGAAAATTCTTTCTCCTTCGGGCGAAAGTGTTGCACTCAGCTCAGTCGTCAAATGGAAAAATCAGCAGGGTTTTGACGTTATGCGCCATGTCGATGGCTTGCTTGCGGTCACCGTGATTGGCGAGGTCGATAAAAGCCTGAACAATCCAAACGAAATATTGTCCCGGCTGGAAGAGACGACCTTAGAAGAACTGACAGCGCGCTATGGATTAAGTTATTCACTGGAAGGTCAGAGTGCTCGCCAGCAGGAAACCTTTGCGGATATGAAGACCGGCATGATGATTGGCCTGGCAACGATTTATATCGTGTTAGCCTGGGTGTTTGGATCCTATGGCTGGCCGCTGGTTGTAATGATGGCTATTCCATTCGGTTTAATTGGCGCCATTATGGGGCACTGGTGGATGGGCCTTGATATGACTATCCTGACCATGTTTGGCTTTTTCGGCCTGTCAGGCATTGTTGTCAATGACTCTATTATTCTGGTGAGTTTTTATAAACGTTTGCGTGAAGATGGTATGGCAATAAAACAGGCTCTGGAAGAGGCTGTAGTGCAACGTGTCAGGGCCGTTTTCCTGACGTCGTTAACAACCATTGGCGGATTAACCCCTTTGCTGTTTGAAACCTCTTTGCAGGCTCAGTTCCTGATACCTATGGCCGCTGCTATTGCCTTTGGCTTGATGTTTTCAACTTTTCTTATTCTGTTGGTTATTCCCAGTATCTTGTCACTGTACGAGGCTGGCGTAGCCAGGTTTATGGCCAGAAGTTGAATTAAATAGTTCGATCAGGTTTCATTAAAAGCACGCACCAGCATGTTTGAAAATGGCTGCATCAGGTAACTGGCCAGTGTTCGTTCACCAGTTTTAATGACGACGTCCACAGGCATCCCGGAGACCAGTTGGCGTTTCTCGTCGTTAAGGGTATTGAGGCTGTTTTCATTCATAATCAGTGTTGCCTTGTAATAAGCTTCTTCTGAGCCTGAGCCCCCTTTAAGG
>JABDQZ010000283.1 GCA_013041975.1 Gammaproteobacteria bacterium | reverse complement strand
TCATTAGCCTGTTCAAGATAACGGATTTTCAGAAAGGTATCCTGAATACCAGAATCAATCACGATAGACATGGATTCAAGCCCCGCAAGATTTGCGTTGACTTTTTCAAACTGCTTACGTACTTCGGAAGACTGACTGAGACTGTCGATCGGATTGTGATTAACTTTGATGGAGAACATGCCATTGATGGCACCTATCGAAACGATGAAAACAGCTGCTGAGATATACCAGCGATACTTTTTAAGAATGATAAAAAATGAGCGCGCACTGGCAGGTTCAACATCCGGTGATTGAAACAACCGTGATTTACCATCAAGCTGCCATTCACCAGCAAGTCTTAATACTGCCGGTATCAGTGAGACCGTCACCAGAAAATTCAGAAACAAAGCTGCAGAAGACAAAATACCAAACTGCCAGAGCACTTCGATTTTACTGATCGATATGGACAGGAATCCAAGGAAAGTGGTAACGAAGGTCAATGCAACGACGCTGCCCATCTTTTTCGCCATTTGCCTGATGGCATTGAACTTATCCATGCCGTTATGCTGGCCACGACGAAACTCGGCAAGCAGGTGTATATCTTCGGTTGAGCCAACAATAATCAACAGTATGGGGACCATGGAAGTCACAACGTTCAATGGAATGCCGATCAGCCCCATCAGCCCAAGTGTCCACAGGATACTGATTGCAGCGGTCATGATTGGAATTAAGATATCAACCAACTGGCGCAGCAGCAGGAATAATGCAACTAACAATGCACCAATAGCAAATGGCAGCAGTTTTCCCTGCTCTTTGCGTATCTCGTTGGCCACCTCATTACGTACATGCTGAAAACCAACAGTAAAAACTTCATGGTAGTGAGTTTCCAGTTGCTCAGTGATTTGCGCAAGAGCATGAGTGATTTCAGCATCTGAAAAAGCTGAGACATCAGCAACCAGCACAATAGCTACAGCCATTACCTTGTGGTCATCTGACAACAGGGTCTTTTTAATAAAGGGATTCAAAGAGGCACTGCTGAGCAATCCTGCCGCATCATCGGGTGTATCCGGTATGCTATGGAGATAGGGGTCCTTGTTAAGATAACCATCAATGGTTTTCAGATAGGGTACCGAAAAAAGACTTTCGACACGGTCAACGAAATTCAACGCTTCTATTTGCGTGATCGATTCGTTTAATTGAGCCAGCTTGTCTTTTGCAAGCAGTTGCTCATCGGAAAGATAAAGCAGGATGACTGATTCATCACCGAACTGATCAGTCACCTGCCTGAAAAAAAGGCGCTCCGGGTCATCCTGTACCAGAAGATCATCGGCAGAAATCTGGACTTTTACGTTATCCAGTTGCAGACTTGCCAGCATACTGACAATAAATATAACCCCCAGAACCAGCCATGGGTGACGGCAAAATGTAAGTAGCAGTTTATGCATGCTGGCCCGGTCGTGTAATCAATACGGATTGGATTTAAATAAATATTATAACTTTTATCGACATCTTACTGATTATTTTGAATAAAATCTTGAAACATGGACACTGAAATTCAGATTTACCAGACAACTTTGAGCGACTGCCCCTATCTGGACGGGCGTAAAAGCATGAATTTCATTATTGATCCTGAATATCCGTTGTCGGCAAGCGCCTATGGCCATCTGCTTGAATGCGGGTTCAGGCGCAGTTCCAGTATTGTATACCGTCCAGCATGCCCTGGATGCGCTGAATGCAAAAGCTCGCGTGTGCCCGTCAAATCATTCATGCCCAACAGATCGCAGAGACGAGCCTGGAAAAAAGTCAGCGACGATATTATTTTGAAACCCCAGAATGACGAATTCAACGAACAGCATTTCGACCTGTATCAGCGCTATACCCGTTCAAGGCATAATGATAGCGATATGGCTGAGTCATCTATCAGCCAGTATATGGACTTTCTCACTTCCAGCTGGAGTAACACCATTTTTCTCGAAATCTGGCTGAAAAATGAATTACTTGCAGTTGCTGTTACTGATCGCCAGCCTGGCTCCCTGTCAGCGTTATATACTTTTTTTGATCCTGAAAAAATGCCTTATAGCCCTGGTGTGGTCGCCATTCTCAGTCAGATTGAACTGGCCAGGCAATATGAACTGGACTGGCTGTATCTGGGATACTGGATAGAAGCTTGCCCTAAAATGTCTTACAAAATCCGTTATCGACCGATTCAGGTGTTGGAAAAAGGCTACTGGCTGGGGCTTTAATTAAAGAGCTTTTGGTATCAAACTCCAATCCGACTGTGCTATACTCTGCCGCGTTTTTTGCAGTAACCAGACAATACTATGGCTAAAGAAGATTTTATTGAACTTGACGGCACCGTGGTCGAAACCTTGCCTAATGCAACATTCAAGGTAGAACTTGAAAATGGACACGTCGTCAATGCCCACATTTCGGGAAAAATGCGCAAGCATTACATTCGTATCCTGACCGGTGACAAGGTCAAGGTCGAACTGACACCTTACGACCTGACCAAGGGAAGAATTGTATTCCGCGAAAGATAAGTCTTGATCTGGTCGTATTGGCTAGACCTGTCAGTGTACGGTCAATGATTCGATCTCGAAATCCAGTGTCCCTTGTTCTGTGAGTATGACGTGGACGCTACCGCCCTCTTCAAGTGATCCAAACAGTAATTCCTCGGCCAGCGGCTTCTTGATTTCATCCTGAATCAGGCGCGCCATGGGACGTGCGCCCATTTGTGCATCATAGCCTTGGCGAGCAAGCCATTGACGAACGTTTTCGTCGATAGACAGTGTCACTTTCTTTTCGTGGAGTTGCTCTTCAAGCTCAAACAGGAACTTGTCAACCACGTGGGTAATGGTTTTGTCGTCCAGCCCTTTAAACTGGATGATGTTATCCAGACGATTTCTGAATTCCGGTGTAAACATTTTCTTGATCGTTTCCATGCCATCACTACTGTGATCCTGGGGGGCAAAGCCGATAGAGGGGCGTGTCATTTCGGCGGCGCCGGCATTGGTGGTCATAATAATAATGATGTTGCGAAAATCGGCCTTGCGGCCATTGTTATCCGATAGCGTACCGTGATCCATAACCTGCAACAGCAGGTTGAATACATCTGGATGGGCCTTTTCTATTTCATCAAGCAACAGTACCGCATGGGGATGCTTGTTGACTTCTTCTGTCATCAGACCACCCTGGTCATAACCCACATAACCCGGCGGAGCTCCGATCAGACGTGAAACGGTATGCCTTTCCATGTATTCCGACATATCGAAACGGATCAATTCAAGGCCCAGAATTCGTGCCAGTTGTTTGGTAACTTCGGTTTTACCTACACCGGTAGGTCCTGAAAACAGGAAGGAACCGACAGGTCTGGTTTCAGTGCCCAGGCCGGAACGGTTCATTCGAATCGCTGATGCCAGCACTTCAATCGCTTCATCCTGGCCAAACACAACGGAACGTAAATCTCTATCGAGCTTCTTGAGAGCCTCGGTATCGGTAACAGAAACCTTGCGTGGTGGAATACGAGCAATCTTGGCTACGATATTTTCTATATCGGTAACGCTGATGGATTTTTTACGCTTGGATTTGGGCACTAGTTGCATTGCTGCACCAGCTTCATCAATAACATCAATGGCCTTGTCTGGCAGATGACGGTCGTTAATATATTTCTCGGCAAGCTCGGCGGCAGTTTCCAAAGCGCGTTTTGAATACTTGATACCATGATGCTCTTCGAAACGGGATGCCAGCCCCTTGAGGATGGAAATAGTTTCCTCAACACTGGGTTCATCAACGTCAATTCGCTGGAAACGACGCGCCAGTGCCCTGTCCTTTTCAAAGATTCCACGGAATTCCTGGAATGTGGTTGAGCCGATACAGCGCAAATCGCCGGATGCCAGCATCGGTTTAATCAGGTTGGAGGCATCCATTACACCACCGGAAGCTGCGCCAGCCCCAATAATGGTATGGATCTCGTCAATGAATAAAACAGCTTCTGGCTGCTTTTTCAATTCCGCCAGCACTGCCTTGAAGCGCTTTTCAAAATCACCGCGATACTTGGTGCCGGCAACCAGCGCCCCCATATCCAGTGAATAAATTACACCATCGGCAATCACCTCAGGTACTTCACCATCAACGATTTTTCGTGCCAGACCTTCTGCAATAGCGGTCTTGCCAACACCCGCTTCGCCAACCAGTAGCGGATTGTTTTTACGGCGTCGACATAACACCTGCAGTGTTCTTTCCACTTCCTGTTCACGTCCAATCAGAGGGTCTATCTTGCCTTGCTTTGCCACTTCGTTGAGGTTAGTGGCATAAGAAGTTAAAGGATTGGAAGTTGGCTTCTCGATAGCTTCTTCTTCAAGATTGGTATCAGAATCGCTGGAAAGCTGCTGTTCAGGGTCATCAGAATGAACCCTGGAAATACCGTGGGAAATATAATTTACTACATCCAGTCGGGTAATGTCCTGTTGATCGAGAAAATAAACAGCCTGTGATTCCTGTTCACTGAATATTGCAACCAGTACATTGGCACCGGTTACCTCTTTGGCACCGGATGACTGTACATGAAATACGGCTCGTTGAAGTACACGCTGAAAGCCCAGAGTCGGCTGCGTTTCACGATCGTCATCACTGGGCAGTCTTGGCGTAGTTTCCTCAAGGAATTTGATAATGTCGTCTCGTAGACGATCGGTATCCGCTCCACAGGCAATCAACACCTCGGCAGCAGTGGGGTTATCAATCAAGGCAAGCAACAAGTGTTCAATCGTCATGAACTCATGCTTGCGATTCCGTGCCTGTGTAAAGGCCTGACTTAGTGTGAATTCAAGTTCTTTGCTTAACATAACTAAACTCGATTACTCCTGCATTACGCTTAATCATAGATCACAAAATTCGATCATGCTCAAGCTTCTTCAAGATCACATAACAGTGGGTGTTGATGGTTACGTGAATATTCATTGACCTGTTTTACCTTGGTTTGAGCAACATCTCGAGTAAAGATACCGCAGACACCTTTACCCTTGGTATGAACATTTAACATCACACGCGTTGCCTTCTCTCGGTCCATGGTAAAAAAGGTTTCCAGTATCTGAACAACAAATTCCATGGGTGTATAGTCATCGTTCAACAGAACAACCTTGTACATCGTTGGTCTTTTCAGTTTTGGCCGGGCTTCCTCAATGGCCAGGCCCTGATCATCGTCAAATTGGTGTTCGTCAGACATATCGCTGAAATCAGATAAATAATAATACCGACTATTGTCGCCAACATCCTTTCTCCGGTCAAAAAAATGCCTGGTAAAAGTCCCGGAAATTCATTTGACCATCAAAAAATAGCGTCTATACTCAAAAAACCTGTCGCAAAAAAGAACAGGTTTTCGACGGCAAAAAACACTAATAACCGCTGTTGATCGAGAAAAAACGAGTATTACCAAGTTGGAGGAAAATTATGGCTATAGGCACAGTCAAATGGTTCAATAATGCAAAGGGTTATGGTTTCTTGACGCCTGAATCCGGTGATCAGGACGTATTCATCCATTTTTCAGCGATCGAAATGGAAGGCTACAAAACCCTCAAGGAAGGCCAGACCGTCGAATTCGACCTCGAAGAAGGCCCGAAGGGACTGCACGCCCAGCGTGTTCACAGTCCAAATACAGTGAACTGACT
>JABDQZ010000282.1 GCA_013041975.1 Gammaproteobacteria bacterium | reverse complement strand
CGTCAGTTGATTGCTGCTTTTCTGGACAAGGAAATTTCACCTTATTTTGATTTCGCCTACATGACGAAATGGGCTGCAGGTGGTCGTTATATGCGCCTGTCTGATCGACAGAAGATGATGATGGAGCAGCAACTGAAAACACAGTTTCTTTCCACCATGGCCCAAAAGCTGTCGTCCTTTAAAAGTCAGCAGGTGAAATACCTGGCTCCAAAAGTTCAGGGAAAGGGGCAGGTGGAATTGAGCATAGCGATTTTGAATCGTGGTGGCTATCCGGCACGTCTTGATTTTCGTCTGTACAAGGGTAACAACGGCTGGAAAGTATACGATGTGTCTGCCAATGGCAGCAGTGCATTGGTTTATTACCGCCAGTATTTCAGGCAGCAAATGCAGCGTCAGCGCATGCAGTCACGCTTTCGTTAACCCATTACAGCCCACCCCCTTTTTCAAAAGGGGAGGGTTTGCATAGGGTAGGTTTTAACAGATTAATTCTGTATCAGCGTCAGCGTATCCCCTTTCTGACGCATTTCCAGTTGTTTCAGAAAACTCATTCCCAACAGTACCTGGTTACCTTTCATGCCAGGCAGAATGCTGGCTCTGATGCCATACAGGCGAATCTCGCCAATACTGGCATGCTTTAACAGGGTCATGTAACTTCGGGCAATGCCGTTGGCTGTCTGGGCGCGGGCTTCGTAGCCTTTTTCAAGGCCAAGTCGGTTAGCCAGTTTTTCTGGCAGGGCTACATCGGTGGCTCCGGTATCGAGCAAAAATATAACAGGGTGACCATTGATTTTGCCATTGGCCAGATAATGCCCGGCGCGGTTCCTTTTCAACACAACTTCTTTTGTTCCGGTGTTGCTGGTAGTGGTTGTCGGTGACTGGTTGGGATTGTTTTCTTGTTCCAGAAAGTTGTTGAACAACAGCGTCAGCAGTCCCAGCAATAATAGCCAGGCTACGGCGATCATGCCCTTGCCGAGTGTGCGAGGATAATTGTTATTGAATGACATTAGAAAATCTTAAATAAAAAAATTGTCTGAAACAATTATTAACGGCCGAGGGGACTACAGGGGGCAGCTCACATGGATGAGACGAATAAAAAAGGCACTGTCCGGAGACAATGCCTTATGAAGATCTCAAAGAAAAGTTATTTTAGTTATTGATGGTTTCTTTAAGCGCTTTCAAAGCCTGCACTTTCACTACAGTATGTGCTGGTTTGGCTGCGATTTTGATTTCTTCGCCGGTGGCCGGGTTGCGCCCCATGCGCGCCTTGCGAGCAGGCTTTTTGACCCGACGGACTTTTACACCTGTATCAGGGATCTGGAACTCGCCTGAACCACGTTTTTGCATGTGGCGTTGGATTAGTTCACCAAGATTGGAGAATACAGCAGATACATCTTTTTTGGTCAGTCCAGTGCTATCAGAGATTGCCTGAATGATCTGGGTTTTGGTCTGGCGGGTACCGATGGATTTAAGTTTTGGCGCAGCGGCGACTTTTTTTGCAACTGCTTTTTTAGCGGCTTTTTTCTTTACAGCCATATGTAAGCTCCTGAGGTTGGTTTCTATAACTTTATAAAGTTTATTGTTTAGTTATGCTTGCAGATGAAAACAGTCCTTTGGGCAAGGCGAACCTGTTATTTGCACAGGAAACATAGCATAGAAAAATACAAAGTATGAGTTTTTCTATAAAAAAAATGGAAATAAATGCTCTAGAATAGAAGAAATAACTGATTCAGCCATGAAACAGAAAAAATTGGCTTGATCCGGGAAACTTTATTCAATATTTTTTTTGCCAGGCCGATAGTTTTTTTCATCCATACTTTAATGTTTCGATGTATGATAATCAGTCCTGTGCCTGAGTTTAAAGAGAATAACAAGTTATGCCAGTGAGTGCCAAGAACAAGGAATATTCGCTTTTAGCCAATCTCGTCCCTTTGAATACACTCGATGAAGGGGGATTGCAGGCGTTATTGCAAAACGTCGATGTTGAGGTGTTGTCTAAAGGCGATGTGCTTTTCAATGAAGGTGATGTCGATCATGTCAATGTCTATCTGTTGTCCGGTAAAGTCGGGCTCGACAGTGGCGGCTCACAGGTTGACCAGGTTGATGAAAGTTCCGCTACCGCGCGTTTCCCGATAGCTCATCAACTCCCTCGAAAATTTACTGCGAAAGCTTTGTCGCGTGCCGAGATAGTGCGCATTGACAGTCGTGTGCTCAGTGAGGCGCTGGCCGATAATGAAGCAAAAGGGCAGGTTGTCGAAGACGTCGCCGTTGAAGATGAAGAAGAAGACTGGATGAGTCAGTTATTGCAATCCAGGGTGATGCAGAATATTCCCGCAGCCAATCTGCAGGGCGTGATGATGCGCATGCAGGAATCACCTGTTAACGAAGGTGAGATGATTATTACTGAAGGTGATGAGGGTGATTTTTACTATTTGCTCCATCGTGGCCAGGCCGCCATATTGAAATGGAATGAGGCCCAGCAGGAACAGACAGAATTAGCGCGCCTGGCACCCGGTGCGTCTTTCGGTGAAGATGCCCTGCTTTCTGACAGCCCTCGTGGTTCCAGTGTTCAGATGCTGACTGATGGCGTTGTGCTGAAGCTTGGGAAAGAGGATTTCATTGAGCTGATCCAGCATCCCCTTTCTGAAAGCGTTAGTTACGAAGAGGCTTGTGCAATAGTTAATGATGGTGGTAAGTGGCTGGATGTGCGTTTGCCGGAGGAATTTGAGAAAGGTCATTTGACTGGCGCAATTAATATGCCTCATCCAACGTTGCGTTTCCAGATCCCGAGTCTGTCTGATGAGCATCATTACGTTATTGTCAGTCAGTCTGGACGACACGCTATTGCTTCCGGCTTCCTTTTTCTGGAACGTGGTTTCCAGGTCAGTACGCTTGATGGTGGATACGATAATGTGCCACATGACGAGCCTGAGGCGGAAGTTGATGAGGTTCAGGAAACCACTGCTGAAGCCCCTTCAACTGAAGCAGTCGCATCAACAGCTGTGTCCAGTGAGTCTGATCAGAAACTGATTGCCGAGTTGCAGCACCAGATCGCTGAGCAGGAAGACACGATTGTCGAATTGCAAGAGCAGCTTGAAGCAGCCCGGGCATCGGCTGGTTCCGCTTCAGGTGAGGCAGATGCCGGTGATGTTGCAGCATTGAAAAAGGAAATTGAAGGACTTGAGCGCGAAGTTATCAGTTTGACAGGACAGCTTGAAAGTGAAGAAGATGGCTATGACAAGCTTAAGCAGCAATATGATGCACTGTCTTCAGAAAACAAAAAACATCTGCAAATAAGAGATGCTGATATCGCGAAGCTTAAAGAGCAGTTGACGGTTTTACAACTGGAAAAAGACCAGATTGAGACCGAGTACGAAGAGTTGCTTGAAAGCCAGGAAGAAGATGGTGAGTCTGACAGCACTGACCTGGAAGTCAAAACACAGCAGGCTTTAAATCAGGTCAGCCAACTTGAGGCATTGAACGCCAGCATTACACAGGACAGGGATGAAATGCGTAATGATGTTGAAAACATCCGTAATCAACTCTCCCTTGCCAATCAGGAAAACAGTGAGTTGCAGCTGGAAATCTCCGAACTTAAAGGCAGGCTGGCCGAGCTTGGCGGAGACGCTGGCTAAGTTTTCCATATCAGCAATGATCTATAATATTGAGTGACTTTCCGTGATTGATATCGCAAAAATTGCAGATGCAGAACAGCAGGCAGAGATGGCAACTTTGCAGCGTGATCTTGCGATTGCTCACAATCAGTTAGGCATCCTGCGCGAGAAAAGTGAGCGTCTGGAGGCTGATAATGAGGACCTTTCGCAGCGGTTGTTGAAACGCGCCAAACGCGATGGTGAATCGTCGATGTTAATGGATCGATTGAGCAACCTGCGTGTTGATTTGCGTGAAATGGAACGCGCACGTGATGAAGCTGCCAATGAGGTAGCCGGTTTGCAGGCCATGCTGCAATCCTACGAGGAGCGTCTGGGTAGTGAAGACGATGCCATTGATCCTGAAGCCTTTGAATCACTAAAAGAAGAGCTTGAAACATTGCGTGAAAAGTCACGCAAAGACTTGCAGGGTTTGCAGGACCAACTCGACCAACAGTCCGAGCAGGTATCAAGCAATGTCGATAGTCAGAGTGTGCTGGAAATCGAGGTATTGCGCCAGGAGCATGACGTTCTGAAAAGTTCACTGGCAGATCGCCAGTCAGAATTACAGTCTTCTCAACAGACCTGTCAGCTATTGGAAGATGAACTGGAAGATGCTCACACTGAGATTGATGAGCTGCGCAGGCAGTTGGAGCAACATGCGGCAGAAATCGAAAGAGCAGAAAAAGAGCTGGAAAATAAAAATGCTGAAACTGTAGCGCAAATGCTCGCTGAAAACATGGGACAGGAAGAGGAGCTTAATCAATCGGTTCCCGTGCTGGATATTGACTCTGCTGCTGTATTTGGCGGTAAACAAAAAGCTATCCTGCTGGTTGTTGGCCTGGTGCTCGGTATTGTCTTAATGGAAGTGGCTTCATTTGCAATGGGCAAGGGAGAACTATTTGGCTATCTGTCCCGCGATGTTTCCCGGCAGCAAGAAACTGTTACCCGTAAAATTGAACCCAAGGCCAAGGTAAGCAAGCCCGTTGAGCAAAGCCAGGAAATGCAGTCCGGCCAGATTATCAGGAACTGAAGCATGAAGGTGTTAGGCGTAGGTGTCGCCACGCTGGATATCGTTAATCATGTTGCGGGCTATCCATCCGAAGACTCTGAAGTGCGTGCCGTTCAACAGAGAAAATCCCGGGGCGGCAATGCTGCCAATTCACTAACGGTATTAAACCGTCTTGGGCATCACTGTTCATGGGCGGGGGCATTGGCTGATGATACAGCCAGCGAGTTTGTCAGGCAGCAATTGCTTTCAGAGCCAATTGATATTCGGCATGCGGTAGTGGTTGAAGGAGCAAGTCTTCCTGTTTCATACATTATCCTGAACATAGAAAATGGCAGTCGAAGTATCGTTCATTTCCGTGATTTGCCAGAATATCACAGTGAAGCATTCGAGATAATCGACATTGATGAATTTGACTGGATTCATTTTGAGGGTCGAAATGTTACTGAACTTGAAAAGATGATGCGACATTTGCGCGATAGTGGCTTCCATCATTTTTCACTTGAAATCGAAAAGCCGCGAGAGGGTATCGAAGCGCTTTTTACCTTGCCCAAAGTTCTCGTGTTTTCTCGAGATTATCTGCACCATACCCACAAGGGCGTAAAAGACTTTTTTGAAGAGCTTCGAGCAGATGG
>JABDQZ010000281.1 GCA_013041975.1 Gammaproteobacteria bacterium | reverse complement strand
TGTCAGTAGTTTGTCAGCGACAATGGTTAGCTTCTGTTGTGAATCCGGACTTTCGACCCATTCGCGTGCCATTTGCCAGCCCTTTTCCATGTCACTATCCATTTTGTCGAAAAAGGGAGCAGCTTTTTCTACAAAATCCTCTGCTACAGGAAGGGTATAACTTTCATCTTCAATAATAACTTTCAGTGTCATAATAAAAAGGGGTCAGACCCCATTTAACTTGATAAAATAGGTCAATAAAGATTAACACGGTTAAATGGGGTCTGACCCCTTTTTATTATTATGATGATTCAAATCAAGTCGCTGATTAATGAAGCGCAGGTACAGAAAATACAGGAAATTCTCAATGCCAGTGAGTTTGTTGATGGCAAGGCAACCGCGGGCAAAGTAGCAGAGAGAATCAAAAATAATCTTGAATCATCATTAGCGCCGGAAAAACAGCAGTTGCTGAACAGGGTTCTGATGGCAAGCCTTGGCAATAACGAGCAATTCAAAAGTTTTGCTCTGCCCAACCGCATGGCGGATTTTATCTTTTCCAAATATGAGAATGGCATGACCTACGGCGACCATGTGGATGATCCGATTATGGGAGGCGGCAAGTTCAGAACGGATGTTTCCATGACGGTATTCCTGAATAATGCCGATGAGTATGAAGGCGGGGAATTGACGGTGAGAACGCCGTTTGGTGATCAGAAGGTCAAGCTCAATGCCGGAGATGCTGTGGTTTATCCGTCAGCCAGCGTACATGAAGTGGCACCAGTGACTAACGGTGTACGGCAGGTGGCTTTGACATGGATTCAAAGCTTCGTACGTGATGCTACCAAAAGAGAATTGCTTTATGAGCTGGATCAGGCGCGTGAAATGCTGTTTAAGAAGGATAGTGAATCTGACGAATCAAAGTATGTCGATCGATCGTATGCCAATCTGTTGAGAATGTGGGCCGAGGTATAGTCGTCTTACGAGCAAACATTAAAAAAGGCGACCAGAGTCGCCTTTTTTAATTCTGAATTCCTGCACAGGCAGGAATAACAGATTTGATTAGTAACCGCCTTTGCGTGCTACATATGGCAGACCGGCTATACGATTGCCCTGTTTGGATGGAGCACCAGGGAACAGTACATAAAGGTCTTTACTGCTGATCTTCTTGCCCCAGACTTTGGCCATGCCTTTGTTGATTGCACGTTCCATGGGTTGGGAGTTATTTTCGAAGTATTCTTCGCGCAGGTAGTTGAGTACATCTATGTGTTCCTGGGTCAGTTCGCCCATGGTATCGTCAGCTGCTGCCAATGCTCTGGCAACATCCTCGTCCCAGGCCTTAGGGTCAACCAGGTTGCCGTTGCCATCCAGTTCGATGCTTTTTCCGTTTACTTCTAATGCCATGTTATTACTCCAGACAATTTACTTGGGTTTATCAAGGGGGCTAAAGTCAAGACCCGGTCGGGTATAGCATGCCCGAATCGGAGAGGTATTGATCCAGCCCCCGGAAAATCTGCGAGCAGATTCTAGCGAAAAATTTACTTTTCGTCATCTGTCGATTCACCCACAGCTTCAATGCCTTTGTGTGGAAGGAAAATTCCGCAGCCCATATCACGTAAAGGACCAATCCCGGTTTGCTGCAGTTTGACCGAATCTTCCGGTGACATATCTGCCAGCATCAGGCTGCGCGTCAGTACCGGGCCATCAGGTGTTTTGAACTGGCTGGTTTTACCGCACAGGGCTTTTTTGATGATTATCCCCATGAGTGCCAGCTCCTGCTGCATGCGGTTGAGAAACTGCATTTCATCTTCGGTTTCAGATTCACTGCAGACAATGGCCCTGGAGAAAATGGTGCTGTCTTTTCTGAGCTTGCGAACTTTAGGCTTTTTGACCGTCATTTCGAAGCCGTCTATATCGAGTGTGGTATTATGCAGCCTGTCGACAACATCCTGTTGATGTTCCTTGCGAACTCTTAATATCAACTTGGTGCGTTTGGACAGGATCAGGTTCTGTCCAAGCGATTCATCAGGACGCTCCCAGCCGTTTTGGGAACCTGCGAGATGAACAGGGTGCACACCGAGTTCATTATCTTCTGCACGGCCCGGCAACGCCTGGTGAATGGCCTGTGACAGTTGGTAAATATGATCTACCGGTAATTCCCTGCATTCAATATTAAACAGAAGGTCGACAACCGAGTCATCGACGTCGAAGCCAGCCTTTTTATTGTCTTCTTGCCAGAGCATTATGTATTAATCCGGTATTGAGTTTCTGATTTCTTCCCTGTTAATCCACCAGTCTTCCTGAGCCAGTACATCCACCACATTGCGCAGGCGAATCAGGAACTTGTCAGGATCAACCAGTTCAAGTTTTTCGATCCAGAAATCAAACTGGGCCTGATTTTCCACTTCACTGTGTCGGTTGGCGACTTTTCCCAGTAGCTGAGAGGCGAAAAAATGAAGCCTTTCGCGGTCGGGCCCTTCTGGCGAGCGGGTATCAGCGATAAACAAGGCTGTAGCAGCCGCAACGGCAGCACCATCAGAATCATCTGGGGTGTCATCAATCACATGAGCGAGCAGATTAACAGTGACTTCCGGATCAATAGGGAATGTAACTGCCAGCCAGATTCCATTGCCAAGAGCGATCAGTGAATCAGTCTGGTCAGACAGGTAAAGCACATTGCAGGCTTCTGCTGCTTTTTGCCATTCCTTGTGCGCTATGAATACATCAAAGGCTGCGCGGGCTGTCGGCCAGGCTTCATGTCCGCGTTCAAGTTGTTGCTGGGCATGAGCAATTTCCAGTTCCATTGAGCATCTTTCGACCGGGTCGGCGTTTTCAGGCAGCATGGTCAGTTGCTCGCGTAATTCAACAATGAGACCTTCGAGCTCGGCTTTCTGGCCGAGGTCATTCATCAGCTTGCCGACCTCGGTGTCCCCATTTTGTGCGTTTTGTGCGTTTGGATCAAAAAATTCCATAATCTAGCCTCATATTCTACCGCTGAAGGCCGCTTCCAGTCGATCTTCCCAGTTTTCTGGTGTATCAGGGTACGGGGGTTTGATATCCATTCTGAAAAAGCGTTCCCCTTGCTTGGCATATTCAGGTATCAGTTCAATCAGCTCATTGAATGAGTTGATATCCTGGTTGGCAATGACAATCTGGCTCAGGTAAAGCATGTTGTATCCGTTTAATTTAAAAATTTAATGAAAATTATAAGTAATTTTCCAAAAAGTTGATCTGGATCAATGAATTCAAAATCCTGGCACACGAGGTGTTGACCCTGTTCAGGGGGAGACCTAGGATTTGCGACCAGTAATATATAGCGAAATGCTAATGTTGGCTAATACAAGAAATGTGGTTAATTATGCACGCTTCTTGAATTTAGCTTAAAGTTAATAAATACAATGGTTTACTGTTATTTTGTGGCTGAAATGCTTACAAATATATCTCTAAAGGGATAGGGTTTGAGTCTGGCTTACCCCCCTATGGTGGAGTAGCTCAGGCAGCTGAACATGACTATAGTTCCCTGCCGTTGAAGAGTCGAACTCGGCTTGAAATGTAGAAAGATTCACGATCTGGAGCATGGGCTCCGATCTAAATATTCATTAAATTTTAGTACTCTAGGAGAGCTAGCGCATGGCGATTGATAAGCACTTTACTCCGATGCTTGATCAGCTGGAAGAGGGTCCTTGGCCCAGCTATATTACTGGTATCAAGGCATTACGCGATAATCATCCTGATGACCGCATCAATAAAGTAACCAACGACCTTCTGGGTCAGCTCGAGCATTCTTTTGAAACTCGTAAAGGTTACTGGAAGGGTGGAACTATCTCTGTATACGGTTACGGTGGCGGTATCATTCCACGTTTTTCTGAAGTCGGTGACGCTTTTCCTGAGTCACGTGAATTCCACACACTGCGTGTTCAGCCTCCTGCAGGCAACCATTACGACACCAAAATCCTGCGTCAGCTGGCTGACGATTGGGAAGAGTGGGGTTCTGGTCTGGTAACTTTCCACGGTCAGACTGGTAACATTATGTTCATCGGTACTGATTCAGATCGCTTCCAGCACTTCTTTGACAAGATCAACGACTACGGTTGGGATCTTGGTGGTGCCGGTCCTTGTGTACGTACTGCCATGTCATGTGTTGGTGCGGCGCGTTGTGAAATGTCTTGTGCCAACGAGCAGAAAGCACACCGTCTGCTGGTGAACAACTTCACCGATGATGTGCATCGTCCTGCTCTGCCGTACAAATTCAAGTTCAAGGTTTCAGGTTGTGGTAACGATTGTCAAAACGCTATCGAGCGTGCTGACTTCGCAGTAATCGGTACCTGGCGTGATGACATGAAAGTTGATCGGAAGAAGTTAAGGCATTTGTTGGCCGTAAAGGTCGTCAGTACATGATTGACAATGTTGTTAGTCGTTGTCCGACCAATGCATTGTCTCTGAATGATGACGATACCCTGGCAGTCAATAACCAGGACTGTGTGCGTTGTATGCACTGCCTGAACGTTATGCCCAAGGCGATGAGTCCTGGGGATGACAAGGGTGTAACCATTTTGATCGGTGGTAAACGTACTCTGAAGATCGGTGACCTTATGGGTACCGTAGTTGTTCCTTTCAAGAAACTGGAAACAGAAGAAGACTGGGAAGAGCTGGTTGAACTGGCTGAAGAAATCATTGATTTCTGGGCAGAGAACGCACTGGAACACGAACGTTGTGGTGAGATGATCGAGCGTATCGGCCTGGTTAACTTCCTGGAAGGTATCGATGTTGATGTTGATCCAAACATGATCGCCGAACCTCGTCAGTCTTCATACGTCCGTATGGATGGCTGGGATGACGAAGCTGAAAAATGGTTTGAGCGTCAAGCTGAAGCCTGATCGGTATCCAGAAACAAATCAGTAATATCTCCCCGGCTTCGGCCGGGGGAATCAAAAATATCTATCGTAGGAGATAACGATGGCCAAACAAGAAATGCGTGAGCCAATCGAAACGGGTTGTCCGGACCCATTCCAGTACATGCATCCTGTGATGCGTAAAAACTTCGGTCTGTGGGACTATCATGAGCATCCACGTCCTGGTGTTCTGCGTCACGTAGCCAAAAGCGGTGATGAAATCTGGACTGTTCGCGTAGGTACTCAGCGTATCCTTGATGTTTATTCTCTGCGTGAACTGTGTGACATCGGTGATGAATACGCTGATGGCTTCATTCACTTCACTATCCGTTCCAACCTGGAATATCAGCTGACTGACGGCTCACGTGTTGATGCCCTGATCAAGGCAGTTGAAGATAAAGGTTATATCGTTGGTGGTACCCAGAACTCTGTGACCATGCTGTCACACACCCAGGGCTGGTTGCACTGTGACATTCCAGGTACTGACGCTTCCGGTGTTGTCAAGTCCATGATGGACGAACTGATCGACGACTTCCGTACCGCTGAAATGCCTAACCGTGTTCATATCACGACATCTTGCTGCCAGATCAACTGTGGTGGACAGGGTGATATCGCGATCAACGTTCAGCACACCAAGCCACCTAAGATCAACCATGACCTGGTCGCCAACGTCTGTGAGCGTCCTTCAGTTGTTGCTCGTTGCCCGGTTGCTGCGATGCGTCCTGCACTGGTTAACGGTAAGCCATCTTTGGAAGTTGATGAGAAGAAATGTATCTGTTGTGGTGCTTGCTTCCCTCCATGTCCTCCAATGATGATCAACGATGCAGAGCACACCAAGCTGGCTATCTGGGTTGGTGGTAACCACTCAAATGCTCGTGGCAAACCAACCTTCCAGCGTCTGGTTGCTGCCGGTATTCCTAACAACCCACCGCGTTGGCCTGAAGCTACAGCGATCGTTAAACGTATCCTGAAAGCTTACAAAGAAGGCGCACGTGACTGGGAGCGTATCAATGAATGGGTTGAGCGTATTGGCTGGCCTCGTTTCTTCGAAGAAGTTGAGCTGCCATTCACCAAGTACCACATTGATAACTGGCGTGGTGCCCGTGCCAGCCTGAACTCTTCAAACTACATCCGTTTCTAAGCGGTTGTTGCAGAGATAGAGGTTAATTGTATGAAGTTTGCAATACAGATAAACGAAGGGCCATACCAGCATCAGGCAACTGATACTGCGTATCATTTTACCAAGTCTGCGCTGGAAAAAGGTCACGAGGTCTCTCGTGTCTTTTTCTACCATGATGGTGTTTACAACAGTTCACGTATCACGACTCCTCCTCAGGATGATCGTCATATTGTGAATCGCTGGGCAGAACTGGCAGAAGCTCACAGCCTGGATATGGTTGTGTGTGTAGCCGCTGCGCAACGCCGTGGTGTTGTAGATGATGGTGAAGCAGAGCGTAACGGTAAGGATGCAACCAATATTCATCCTGCATTCCGTATCTCTGGTCTGGGTCAGTTGATTGAAGCGGCTGTTGAAGCTGATCGACTGATGGTATTTGGCGACTGATAAGGCGGTAGTACGATGTCTAAAATCAAGAAATTTATGTATGTAAATCGTCGAGCTCCTTATGGAACTGTCTATGCGCTTGAGTCGCTGGAAGTTGTTCTTATTGGTGCAGCATTCGACCAGGATGTGAGTCTGGCTTTTATTGGTGATGGTGTTTACCAGTTAAAGTCTGATCAGGATTCTTCTGATTCCGATCAGAAAAATTTCTCACCGATTTACCAGGCTCTGGGTGATTACGATGTATCCAAGCTGTATGTCGAGAAAGAGTCATTGGAAGAGCGTGGTCTGACTCTGGAAGAGCTGATGCCACTGACTTACGAAGATGAAGATGATGACTGGGCTGAAAAAGATTCAATCCGTGTTGTCAGCAGAGACGAAATGGCTGAACTTATGGATCAGCAAGACGTCCTCTTTAACTTCTGATTTAGGAGACTAGACAATGAGCATCCTTCACACAGTAAATAAATCACCGTTTGAGAAAAATTCTCTGGACGAGTGTTTAACGCATTCAACAGATGGCTGCGCCATCCTGTTGTTAGAAGATGGTGTCTATGCAGCAATGCAGGGAACCAATGTTGAGTCAGCCGTAAAAGATGCTATGGCATCCAAAAAGGTTTATGCATTGGGTCCAGACATCAAGTTACGTGGTCTATCCACTGACAGAATCATCGATGGGATTGAAGTTGTCGATTTTGCCGGTTTTGTAGATCTTTCAGAATCAAATGACAAGGTTCAGGCCTGGCTTTGATTCATTTAATGAAATTCGAGTTATTTTTTTAGGAGAAATTAAATGCCAATCGAAGTAGATGGTAAGACATTTGAAACTGATGAAGAAGGTTACCTGGCTAACCTGAATGACTGGGTTCCTGGTGTGGCTGACGTAATGTCTAAAGAAGATGATCTGGAGCTGACTGACGAGCACTGGGATATTATCAACTTCCTGCGTGAGTATTATGAAGAGTATCAGATTGCTCCAGCTGTACGTGTGCTGACTAAAGCTGTTGGTAAACGTATGGGTAAAGATAAAGGTAACAGCAAATACCTGTACGGCTTGTTCCCGTATGGTCCTGGAAAACAGGCTTGCCGTTATGCTGGTCTGCCAAAACCAACTGGTTGCGTTTAATCCGGTTGTGATATGCCGGGGAGTGAAAACTCCCCGGTTTCTTGAAGTACTATCTTGAGGTATGCGGAAACATGTCGTTTCTGACAATGATATTTGCAGGTTTATTCTACGCGGCTACAGCAATCATGATTGCTGGTCTTGTTAGCAAAATTACACAGTTTGCAAAAACACCTGCTCCGTTAAAGATTCCTACAACACCTGCTCCTACAACCCAGACCGGTGTTGTGTTGCGGATGTTTCGCGAAGTGGCCTTTTTTGAAAGTCTGTTTAAAGGCACCAAGTGGACCTGGATTTTCAGCTATGTGTTTCACATGGCCTTGTTCCTGGTTCTGTTCCGCCACTTACGCTATTTCATTAATCCAGTGCCCATGCCTGTAGAGCTGTTACAACCCTTCGGTATGTATGGTGGCTTTGCCATGGTTGCCGGGTTATTCGGCTTATGGGGAAGACGTTTCCTCGTGGATCGTGTCAAGTATATTTCAGCTGCGTCAGATCACCTCATGTTGATGTTGCTGATTGGTATTGGTATTAGTGGTCTGAGTATGACCTTTGCAGTTCATACAGACGTTGTTGCTGTAAAAGCCTTTTTCATAGGATTGATGACATTCAGCTTTTCTGAATTACCCGCTGATTTCAACCTGCTGATACATTTGTTCCTGGTGGCATTGCTGATGATCATTTTCCCATTCAGCAAGCTGCTGCATATTCCTGGCGTTTTCTTTAGCCCGAGCAGAAACCAGATAGATAACCCTCGTGAGAAACGACATCTTTCTGACTGGGCTCGTAAACTGGAAGACTAACGATGGCCAAATACAATTTTAAAATTCCAGCACTGAATGAATACCCGGTAGTTCCTGAGCTTGAAGAAGATACCATGGCTCATATGGAAACCTTCAGGGCAAAACCTGAATTCCAGGAAGCATTGGGCTTTAAAGGTGAGTTGGGAGAGAACTGGAAGGAAGACTGTATTGAAGTCATCGGCGAATTGCTCGGCAAGTATCGTTCCTTGCAGGTTTATCTCGATTCATGCGTAAAATGTGGCGCCTGTACCGATAAGTGTCATTATTACCTGGGTACCAAAGATCCGAAAAACATGCCTGTGGCACGTCAGGATCTGATGCGCAAAGTCTATCGTCGTTACTTTACCTTTGCCGGTAAATATTTCCCAAAACTGGTTGGTGCAACGGATCTGACCACAGAAATTCTGGACGACTGGTACAACTATTATCATCAGTGTTCACAATGTCGCCGTTGCAGTGTTTTCTGCCCATACGGTATTGATACGGCTGAAATTTCCATGGCTGCTCGCGAGATTATGGATCGCATCGGCCTGGGTGATAAATACAGTAATGAAATCATAAGCAAGGTTTTCAAAATTGGTAACAACCTGGGGCTACCTGAGCCTGCTCTGGCCGACACGCTGGAAGGCCTTGAAGAAGATATGCAGGATGATTTTGGTGTCGATGTAAAATATCCACTCGACAAAAAGGGTGCAGACATTCTCTTGGTAACGCCTTCTGCTGACTTCTTTGCAGAACCCCATGTCGATGGTTTGATCGGATACGGTAAGGTTTTCCATGAGGCGGGCGTAAGCTGGACATTAAGTTCGAAAGCCTCAGAAGCTGCCAACTTCGGTATGTTTATTGGTTCTTACGAAAACATGCGCAAGATTTCATTGCGGATTCGCGAGGCAGCCATAGAACTGGGTGTTAAGCGTATTATCTTTGGTGAATGCGGACATGCCTGGCGTGTTGCTTACAGCTTTCTCAATACATTGGCAGGACCGTTTGATTTTCTTGATCCGGATTATCCGGTTCCCCAACATATTCTTGAATTCACCTGGGATGAAATTCAGAAGGGTACGCTAAATATTGATCCTTCCGAAAACGATCACATGACTTTGACTTACCATGACTCGTGTAACGTGGCACGTGCAACGCGCATGGGTGACAAGCCGGGCGGTCAGTTCGAGATACCGCGAAACGTGATAAAGGCGGTCTGTAACAACTTTTATGACATGGCTCCTGAAACCATTCGCGGAACCACGTTCTGCTGCGGTGGTGGCGGTGGTCTGTTGACCGATGACCTGATGGAAGTGCGTGTTAAAGGTGCCTTGCCGAGAATGGAAGCACTGAAAAATGTTATAGAAGAACATGGTGTAACCAACATGGCAGCAATTTGTGCCATCTGTAAGAGTCAGTTCACTAAAGTGCTGCCTTTCTACGGAATGGACATGGACATGATCGTCAGTGTGCATCAGCTGGTTTCAAATGCCATCATCCTCACCGGTCAGAAAACCGATGACGATGATGATGATTAATTAACTTTTGTTAATGCTGATGCATTGACAAATACTTTGAATAAAACGGGTTAGCAATAACTCAAATAATGGGCAAATACTGGTTAGGAGAATAGTCGATGGCGACTCCGAGTGACGAAATGAACACAAAACTCACTAGACGCAGATTTGAAGATGGCGACGACGTCTGGGATTCAATGGAAGAGAAAATCTTTGTTGAGGATACTTCTCATAAGTGCCCGACTTATATTCATAAAACGCCACCTTGCCAGGGCAGTTGCCCTTCTGGTGAAGATATTCGCGGCTGGCTGGCTATCGTGCGCGGGCAGGAAAAACCTGCTGGTGACATGGACTGGAAAGAATATGCTTTCCGTCGTTCAACCGATGCAAACCCTTTCCCTTCCATGATGGGCCGTGTCTGCCCGGCGCCATGTCAGGATGGTTGTAACCGCAATGAAGTTGATGATTTTGTTGGCATCAATTCCGTAGAACAGTTTATTGGTGATAACGCCATTGAATTGGGTTTGAAATTTGAAGTTGGTGCAGATACGGGGAAAAAAGTAGCTGTCATTGGGGCAGGTCCTGCAGGTATGGCTGCTGCCTATCAGTTGCGTCGTAAAGGTCACGCCGTTACCGTGTTTGATGAAAACAAGGAAATGGGCGGCATGATGTATTACGGCATTCCCGGCTATCGTATTCCTCGCGAAAAACTGCAGGCAGAGAATCAGCGTATTGTCGATATGGGCGTTGAGCTGCGCATGGAAACCCGTGTGGGTAAAGACGTTTCTGTCGAAGATGTTGAAAAAGAATTTGATGCCCTTTTGTGGGCTATCGGTTGTCAGTCCGGTCGTGGTCTGTTCCTTGATGAATGGGAAGGTACACCAAACTGTGTGTCTGGTGTCGCATTCCTGAAAGCCTTTAACGAAGGTCGTATGAAAGTGACCGCTGACAAGGTTGTCTGTGTGGGTGGTGGTGATACCTCGATTGACGTTGTTTCTGTAGCTCGTCGTCTTGGTCATATTGAGCATACCAATCCATCTGACCTGCCAGAGGTTGTTGTTCGTGATGGTTATGTAGCACACGATGCCGCTGTTACTGCCAATGCAGCTGGCGCAGAAGTTACACTGACTTCGCTGTTCCCTAAAGACAACATGACTGCGGCTGAGCACGAGGTCCATGATGCATTGACTGAAGGTGTCACCATTCTTGATGAAGTGATGCCTGTTGGTATCGAGAAAGATGAAAACGGTCGAGCCACTGGTCTGATTGTTCAACAATGCACCCTGGAAGATGGTCGTCCTGCACCGGTTGAAGGTTCAGAACAGATAGTCATTAAAGCTGACATGATTGTTTCCGCCATCGGTCAGGGTGGTGATCTCAACGGCCTTGAAGAATTCGACAACGGACGTGGTCTGATGAATGCCGACAAGTTCTACCAGGTAGAAGGCAAGCCAAAACATTTTGCAGCTGGCGATATCATTCGTCCACACCTGTTGACTACTGCAATCGGACAGGCTTCAGTCGCGGCTGATTCCATTGATGAGTTCCTGAAAAACCAGGAACACCACAAGCGCCCAAAAGTTGATGTGCACCATTTCGATCTGGAAGCAAAACTCGAAGAAGCAGGATTGAGTCCATCCAATTTTGATGAGAGTGTTGGTGAAGGTGACATGCGCGGTACTGCTGATGGTAACTGGGCCGTACACAACTACGAAGACCGTTCATTCCAGGAAATCATTCCTCATGATGAACTGTTTCTGGGTCACTTCGAATACCACGAGCGCAACAAGCGTGACGAAGAAGTTCCAAACTCGGAAGAAGTTCTGGGTCACTTCAAAGAGCGCCTGATCGCTCTGGAAGAAGAAAAGGCTATAGATGAAGCTGTGCGTTGCATGAGCTGTGGTATGTGCTTTGAATGTGACAACTGCGTCATCTTCTGTCCTCAGGATGCGGTATTCCGTGTTAAGAAAAACGAAGCAACTACTGGTCGTTATGTTGATACCGACTATTCACGTTGTATCGGTTGCCATATCTGTGCTGATGTATGCCCTACCGGTTACATCAAAATGGGTCTGGGTGAGTAATTAGGAGTTTTTCATGCTCAAATCTTGCTATACAAGCAAGCTGGCTGCTGTCCTGGTGCTTTTAATGATTGCCTTGCCTGCAATAGCAGGCAAAAACTGGAGAAGCGAAGGTAACTCCAAGGCAACTAAAGCTGAAGCCTGTGTGGCACCGGTGCCTGAGATGCGTCGTAATCATATGGAAATGATTCAGCATCAGCGTGATCTTACTGTTCATCAGGGTATTAGAAAAACTGACAATTCCTTACATGGTTGTATTGATTGTCACGCTAATATAGATGATGCCGGGAAACACATACCTGTGAATGCTCCCGGACAGTTCTGTTCCGGTTGTCATAACTATGTGGCTGCATCGCTGGACTGTTTCAGTTGCCATGCAACGGTTCCAAAGTAAGGGTTGTACTATGACTGAGAAAACAAATCTCGCTCGCCGGAATTTTCTGTCAAAACTGCCCGTTGCTGCTGCAACGGCAACAATTGCTCCGGGTGTAGTTCTACAATCAACATCTGCCAATGCAGAACCACGCAGTGAAGCTGTGACCAGTAAAGTGCGCTGGGGTATGCTGGTTAATGCCAACAAATGTGCTGATGATTGCTCAGCCTGTGTTGATGCCTGTGACAAGGAAAATGGAATGGATATCCATTCCATGCCTGAAGGTGCCGATGCAGAAAACTGGGATCAGCAGAAGCCCCGCTGGATACGTACTGTAAAACTGAAAGATATTCAGACAGGCCATGTCAGCAAGCTGCCTATGATGTGCCAGCATTGTGAGCACCCGCCTTGTGAGGATGTTTGCCCAACAGGTGCTTCATTCAGAAGAGCTGATGGTGTTGTTCTGGTTGATCGCCATACCTGTATTGGCTGTCGCTACTGCATGATGGCGTGCCCATACAAGGCACGGTCATTCATTCATGAGAATGTTGATATCAAGCCGACGCTGGCTCCACGTGGTAAAGGTTGCGTTGAGTCCTGTACTTTCTGTGTTCACAGACTGGATAACGGCCAGACCACAACTGCCTGTCAGGATGCCTGTGCAAATGAAGGTCATCATGCCATTGTTTTTGGTGATCTGAATGACCCTCAAAGTAAGGTTGCCAAGGCACTGAAAAAATATCCAAGCCAGCAGGTACGTGATGATCTCAAATTGAACCCTGGTGTTTATTACAGCGGAATTTAATGTAGGAACAAATCTGCAATGAAAAAAATGCATTATAGAGAATGGGGTATAGAAAGCACCCGCTATTGGGGATTGCTTGCTATTCTGGCCGGTATCATAGCAGTTGCCGGACTAGCCGTTTTGCATATGGAACATAGTGGTCACTGGGTCACAGGGATGAATAACCATGTTGTCTGGGGAACGCCTCACGTATTTGCAGTTTTCCTGATTGTTGCTGCTTCCGGTGCACTTAACATTGCCTCTATCGGTTCGGTATTTAACAAGAAGTGTTACAAGCCGCTTGCGCCATTGTCTGGTCTTCTGGCCATCACCTTGCTTGTAGGTGGATTGCTTGTTCTGGTGCTTGACCTTGGTCGTCCTGATCGCTTGATCGTTGCCATGACCCATTACAATTTTAAATCGATCTTCGCGTGGAATATCTATCTCTACACAGGTTTCATGGTTATTGTTGTTCTCTATCTGTGGACCATGATGGAACGCAAGATGAATGGCTATACCAAAGCCGCTGGTACATTTGCTTTCGTATGGCGCTTGGCACTGACAACTGGTACCGGCTCTATCTTCGGTTTTATTGTGGCGCGCCAGGGTTACGATGCTGCGATTTATGCGCCATTGTTCATCGTCATGTCTTTTGCCTTCGGTCTGGCATTTTATCTGCTGGTGCTGGGTTTTGCATTTGACTGGGATAACCGTGAACTCGGTGATCGTATCTACATGCGACTCAAAAATTTGTTGGGCCTGTTTGTGGCGGCTACACTGTACTTTGTTATTGCGTATCACCTGACAAATCTTTACGCTACTGAAAACCACGAATATGAATCTTTTATTCTGCTGAATGGTGGTGTTTACACCATGATGTTCTGGGTTGGCCAGGTTTTTATTGGCTCACTGATTCCAATGGGGATTCTTTATCATCCGGCCCTGGGTAAATCACGTGGTGCTGTCAATGCGGCTGCTATTCTTGTGATTCTTGGTGGGCTGGCAGCGATGTACGTGATTATTATTGGTGGTCAGGCATTCCCGATGGCGATGTTCCCTGGTAAGGAAGTCATAGAAAGCGGTTTCTTTGATGGTACTGTCGCCAGCTATTCACCCAGTCTGCCTGAAGTTGCACTTGGCATTGGTGGTATCGCTGCAGCCTTACTGATGACTGCTATCGGTATCAGAATGCTGCGTTTCCTGCCGGAATCATTGGCTGATGACAAAATGGATAATCGCCAGGATTAATCTGGCCTAAACATCCCATCATAAAAGATTTAAACTAAAGGGTAGTTCTTCTACCCTTTTTTTCTCTATGTCCCAGGTCTACATTTCTGCTGCTCACAAGTCTTCCGGTAAAACGACGGTTACTCTTGGATTATGTGCAGCACTTGCTAACAACGGTCATCAGGTTCAGGCTTTTAAAAAAGGTCCTGATTATATCGATCCATTATGGCTGTCACAGGCCTCCGGGCGTTCCTGTTACAATCTGGATTTTTATACCACGCCTGTTGCTCAAATACAGCAGCTCTACAGCAACAAACTACAACAGTCAGATATTGCCATTATTGAAGGTAACAAGGGGTTGTATGATGGAATGGACCTTTACGGTTCAGATTCGAATGCAGCACTGGCAAATCTTCTCAAGGTCCCCGTTGTTCTGGTAATCAATACTCAGGGTATTACCCGTGGTGTGGCTCCGCTACTTAATGGCTATTTGGCTTTTGATGGAGCGCCGCGTATAGCGGGTGTCATTTTGAACAATATTGCTGGTCAGCGACATGAATCCAAACTGGTTTCAGTGGTCGAGGAATATACAGATATTCCGGTTGTGGGCTGCGTCAGAAGAAATCATGGTCTGGTCATTGATGAACGTCATTTGGGTTTGATACCCAGTAACGAGGAGTCTGAAAGTCAGCAGATCATCAACAGAATTGCAT
>JABDQZ010000276.1 GCA_013041975.1 Gammaproteobacteria bacterium | reverse complement strand
GACATTCTCTCCGGCAGCGATACGGCTCAAGCCATTTTTCTCTGCGCCTGAAGCGATCACCGTAGCCGTTCCTGACCGGGCTGCCACCCGGGCTGCCCTGACTTTGGTCTGCATGCCGCCACGACCTAGATTTCCTGCTGCTTCACCAGCCATCCCGTCCAGTGAACTATCGAGAGCTTCAGCCATTTCAATCAGTTGTGCATTAGCATCAGTCCGGGGATCTGCCGTGTAGAGGCCACCCTGGTCAGTCAGCAATACCAGCAAATCTGCCTGCACCAGGTTGGCAACCAGTGCAGCTAATGTATCGTTATCACCGAAACGGATCTCGTCATTGGCTACCGTGTCATTTTCATTGACGACTGGAATCACTTTCATATCCAGCAGGGTACGCAATGTACTGCGTGCATTAAGGTACCTGCGACGATTGGTCAGGTCATCATGCGTCAGCAATACCTGTGCTGTATGCATATCACGCTTGGCAAAACAGGTTTCCCAGGCTTTCACCAGCCCCATCTGCCCTATGGCTGCCACGGCCTGTAGTTCATGCAAGGCCGTTGGACGCTGAGCCATTCCCATGCGACACATGCCTTCTGCCACCGCACCGGAAGAAACCAGCACCAGTTCATTACCTTCAGCTACCCATGCAGCCATCTGGTCGACCCAGTTGGCAAAACGTTCGCGGTCAAGGCCCTGTCCGCCTGCGGTAAGCATGGCACTGCCTATCTTGACGACCCAACGCCTGGTAGCCGGAATATCTTTACGTTCAAACATTATTCTTGTTTAGTCCAGGGGACTCCATGGCTTGTCGTCTTCAACTTCTTCAGGCATTTCTTCCCGAATCTTGAGCTTTTCCAAGTATTCCATCAAATCATAAACCAGTTGCTGCGTTCCTTCACCGCTCATGGAAGATATTTCGTAAACCGGCCCCTGCCAATCAAGCATTTTCAATAAATGCTGTTTGCGTTGCGCAAATTCATCATTCAGCACCAGGTCTTTTTTAGTCAGCACCAGCCAACGTTTCCGGTCAGCCAGTTCACCACCGTATTTTTCCAGTTCTGCGACAATACGCGTTACATCATCAGCCAGATCAACAGACTCATCCATTGGCGCCATATCGACCAGGTGCAATAAAAGCCGTGTACGCGATAAATGCTTGAGAAACTGAATTCCCAGACCAGCCCCTTCTGCTGCTCCTTCAATTACCCCGGGAATATCGGCTATGACAAAACTGCGATTATCATCAACCCGAACCACTCCCAGGTTGGGATATAATGTGGTAAATGGATAATCTGCGACTTTTGGCTTGGCACTGGAAACTTTTGTGATCAGGCTGGATTTGCCGGCATTGGGTAATCCCAATAAGCCGATATCGGCCAACAGTATCAATTCGAGTTTCAGTTCCCGGCGTTCGCCTTCAGTACCATTGGTAGACTGGCGTGGCGCGCGATTGGTACTGCTTTTAAAGCGAGTGTTGCCTATGCCGTGGAATCCACCCTTGGCAACAAGCAGGCGATCTCCGGGGTTGATCAATTCACCAAGAAGTTCTTCGGTTTCAATATCAGTGACGCGGGTGCCCAGCGGCACACGAATTTCAACGTCCTCACCCTTATGACCGGTCATCTGCCGACCCATGCCATTTTCACCACGCTCTGCCTTGTGGGTACGCCTATGGCGGAAATCGACCAGGGTATTCAAGCCGGAATCTGCAACTAACCAGACACTGCCGCCATCACCACCATCGCCACCATCTGGGCCACCACGCGGAATATATTTTTCGCGACGAAAGCTGACGCTGCCATTACCGCCATCACCAGCAATTACTTTTATTGTTACTTCGTCGACGAATTTCATTCATTCCCTCGATGCAAATAAAAAAGCCCCACCAACCGGTGAGGCTTTTTCAATCTTGAACCAGGTCAGAATCAGGCAGCAACTACGCTGACATATTTCCTGTTTTTAGCACCTTTGGTTTCAAACTTAACCACACCATCAGATTTGGCAAACAGAGTATGGTCCTTGCCGCAACCAACATTGACGCCAGGATGAACTGCAGTACCACGCTGACGGATGATGATGCTGCCAGCCTTGATTGCCTGACCACCGTAGATTTTAACGCCAAGACGTTTCGACTGTGAATCGCGGCCGTTACGAGTACTACCGCCTGCTTTCTTATGTGCCATTAGACTTCTCCAGTATCTCTAAACGATATCCCCAGCATTTAGCTGGCAATATCCGTAATTTCCAGTTCGGTGTAGGCCTGACGATGACCCTGACGCTTCATGTGGTGCTTGCGTCTCTTGAACTTGATGATCTTGACTTTTTTGCCACGCCCCTGAGAAGTCACAGTAGCAGTCACTTTGCCACCATCAAGATAAGGTGCGCCGATTTTTACATCGTCGCCGTCAGCAACCATCAGAACCTTGTCCAGTTCAACGCTATCGCCTTCAGCAGCATCCAGTTTTTCAACTTTCAGCTTCAACCCTTTGCTAACGCGGTATTGTTTTCCGCCAGTCTGAATCACAGCATACATGGCCGCTTTCTCCGAAAAAAATCTATAACCTGCGAGCTGTTTTTACACCAGCCCGACCAAAGACGCGCAATTATATGGATGCGCCGGCAGATCGTCAATAATTTCTTGACAGTCTGCCCGCATATTTCTAGGATTCGCGGCTCTTTTTGGGTAAATCTATCGAAATCTGACACTTGACCATGGAAATCACAGCAGTACGGGATCTGATTGCCAATGATATGCAGGCGGTTAATGACCTGATCCTGAAACGACTCGAATCTGATGTGGTTTTGATTAACCAGGTCGGTCATTACATTATTAACAGTGGCGGCAAACGCCTGCGTCCTATGCTGGTACTGATAGCAGCACGCGCTCTGGGTTATAACGGCAACCAGCATATTGATATCGCCGCGATTATCGAATTTATTCACACCGCAACGCTACTGCACGATGATGTGGTCGACGAGTCGGACATGCGTCGTTCCCGTGAAACCGCCAACGCAGTCTGGGGCAATGCCGCCAGTGTACTGGTAGGAGACTTTTTATATTCACGCTCTTTTGAAATGATGGTGGATGTCGACCAGATGCGCGTGATGGAAATTCTTTCCCATGCGACCAATCGTATCGCCGAAGGTGAAGTACTGCAGCTGCTGAACCTTAATGACCCGGATGTCACAGAAGAAAAATATCGTGAGGTGATTCTGCGTAAAACCGCTGTTCTGTTTGAAGCCGGCACGCGTCTCGGAGCCGTTTTAACCAATACAGATCAAGAAACTGAACGACAGCTGGCTGATTTTGGCCTGCATCTGGGCATCGCCTTTCAGATGATCGATGATGCACTGGATTATGGTTCATCAGATGAGGATATTGGCAAGAATATTGGTGACGACCTGGCAGAAGGAAAGCCCACCTTGCCATTACTACGTGCCTTGCAGCAATGACCTGAAGATAAAGTCTCACTGTTGAAATCAGTGATTGAAAAAGGTGGCGCTGACCAACTGGATGAAGTGTTGGGCATCATTCATGCCACAGATGCTATCCAATATACTTTCCATCAGGCTGAACTGGAAGCAGACAAGGCCATTGAGTGCCTGGCATCATTGCCTGATTCATCTTACAAGGAAGCTCTGGTTTTTCTGGCTGATTATGCGGTCAGGCGAGCAACCTAGATCTCTCTTTTTTCCTTATCCTAATCTCTTCTCGCAATAAAAAAGGCGTCCCGAAGGACGCCTTGAATTTATTAACAACCCCGAAGGGTTTTATTATTATTGTTAACCGAAGGTATCAGCCGTGATGTTTTCGAACCATGAGTGAGCGTATTTAACTTCACGCGCACGCATGTCGGCATCACGATCTTTACCAGAAGGAGTCAGGCCACCAGAACCTTTAACCTTGATGATCTTGCCTGATTTTTCGTCCCAGGCATAAACCATGGCTACCGAAATACCATCCATAGCGCCATCAACTTCGCTGATCACACTGTAGCAGGTATTAACGTAAGTAGGTGTTGGCGCCTTACCATCGTTGAGCAGAGCAACGATAGCAGCGGCTGCAACCTTACCTTCAGAGCTGGCAGCATAACCAGACTTAGGCAGAGGAGAAGCAATCGCGGCATCACCAATTACATGGACGTTCTTCTTAATGGTGGACTCGAAAGTCTTACCATTTACAGGACACCAGCCTTTATCATTGGTCAGGCCTGCTGCCTTCGCAATCTTGCCAGCTGTCTGAGCAGGGATAACGTTCAGTACATCAGCCTTGATTTCATTGAAGCCGGTCACCACAGTTTTGGTTTTGGCATCAACTGACTGCAGAACATTATCGTCAGAGTCTTTCGGAGTTCCGTACCACTCAATCATGCCACCTGCATTATTCTGACCTTTGTAGCCATAGTGCTTGGTCCAACCTTCCTGGAACAATCCAAATTTGGAGAATTTGGGTTTTGGATCCAACATAATGATCTTGGACTTGGGCTTCTTGGCTTTCAGGTACATCGCAATCTGAGATGCACGTTCGTATGGTCCAGGAGGACAACGGAAAGGATTAGGTGGAGGACAGATACATACTGTGCCGCCATCTTTCATGGCTTCCAGTTGCTTGCGCAGGGTAACGGTCTGTGAACCGGCTTTCCAGGCATGAGGAATATCTTCAGCTACCTTGGCATCGTAACCTTCAATCATATCGTATTTGAAGTCGATACCTGGAGCGACGATACAACGGTCATAGCCGAAATCACCAGCACTGGTTTTAACAACGCGTTTAGCATCGTCAATACCTGTAGCCATGGCATGAACAACTTTAACACCATGTTTACCAAGACCGGTGTAACCAAACTTGATATCGTCGATATCACGAACACCACTCAGGACTTCATTTGACATGAAGCAGGTGTAGTAGTCTTTGTTCGCTTCAATCAAAGTTACTTCGATTGAAGAATCCATCATGCGGATGTATTTGGCAGCTGTAGCACCACCCATACCACCACCGACAACAACGACTTTTTTGCCCGCACCGCCAATAGCGAAAGTACTTGCACTCATGGCAGAAGCAGCAGCAGCGGCAGCACCGGAAGCTTTCAGAAAGTTTCTACGTGTAAATTTACTCATTTCTTCATTACTCCCAATTATTTGCCAGCATAGAATTCAAGCAACGCCTGGATACCGGCATCGCCTTCTTTCTTGTGCATTGTTTCGAGTTTCTTCTTCATTTTCTTCGGCATTGGACGTTTGCCGGAAACGAAGTCATTGAGGCTATAATGAAGATAAGGTTTCCACTGGCCAGCCAATACACCTACTTCATCTTCTACTGCCATTTCAATACTGCCACCCTCTGAATGACATTTTTCACAGTATTTGTCGTGAAGTTTGGCACCTTTTTTAGCTAGCATGGCATCAGAGGACTGCTGGGCAGACATAAATTTCTGCTTGGCAAAGAAATCACCCATCTTTTCGATTTCTGCATCGGTGTAACCTTTGGCGATACGACCCATGATGGTTGCTGGAATATCACCAGATTTAAAACCCTGCATGGTTTCTATCATGACTGATTTTGGCATACCCGCCAGTGTTGGACTGGCCGGACCACTACTCAGACCGTTAGTGCCATGACAACCTGCACAGCTATATGACAGCGCCTCAGCAGACGGACCGCCGTGACCATCAGCGAACACAGCACCAGTCAAAGCCAGTCCGCAAGCTACCATAGCAGCCTGCAAAGCTTTTACTTTCTTCATGTTTTCTCCTTTCGCGGAAAAATAGTTAATAAATATACGTATAATTTTTTTTCTATTTTCATAGAGGGCTTATAATTATGGTTATTGCCAAGCCTCCCCTGTGGTTTATAACCACAAGAACCCCTAACTTTAATACCTGAATAAAAAAAATCAAAGCGAAAAAAGCAATTAATTGATAAAAATCAATTTATTTTCAGTAAGTTACAATTACATTACTTTCTAATATAGCAATATAAAAGATATAAAAAAACCTGTTACCGCAACAACGGCAACAGGTTTATCCGGGCAAGATCCCGCCTACACAGGAACGCCAGCTTGGTTAGAGGTCGTAACCTCTTTCGTCGTGGAGCACCACATCCAGTCCTTCGATTTCCTCTTCTTCGTCAACACGCAACGGAACGAATACGGTAACCAGTTTCAAAATGATCCAGGTCACCACTGCAGTAAAAATAACCGTGGCTGCCACCCCAACGGATTGCACCCATAGCTGACCACCCATTGTTTCAATACCGTCAGCAAAACCATATCCACTGAACACGCCCAGACTGGTCGCAGAGAAAACACCGGCCAGCATGGTACCGAGTATGCCGCCTACGCCATGAACCGGGAATACATCGAGGGAATCATCAATTTTCAGCACACGCTTGATATACATGGTGGCACTGAAACACACGGAACCTGCCAGCAAACCGATAATCAAAGCACCGCCAGGACCTACGAAACCGGAAGCCGGTGTAATGGTACCCAGACCGGCAACCATACCGGTTACCACACCCAGGGCACTGGGTTTACCGTGTTTTTTCCATTCGATCATCATCCAGGTAAAGGCACCGGTTGCCGCGGATATATGTGTCACCAACATTGCCATGGCCGCATCACCATTGGCTGCCAGCGCACTGCCGCCATTAAAACCGAACCAGCCAACCCACAGCATACCGGCACCAGCCACTGTCATTGTCATGTTATGAGGCATCATGGCAGTTTGCGGGAAACCTCTTCGTGGGCCAAGAACAACGGCTACAACCAGTGCCGCAACACCGGCTGTGATATGCACAACTGTTCCACCGGCAAAATCATACAATCCCATTTCGCCCAGCCATCCCCCGCCCCAAACCCAGTGTGTCACGGGCACATAAACCAGCAACAGCCAGAAGGCACTGAACAGCAGCATCGCAGAAAAACGCATACGCTCGGCAAATCCACCAACGATCAGTGCTGGAGTAATAATGGCAAAAGTCATCTGAAAAAGCATGAAAAGGCTTTCGGGAATATCGCCGGATAGCGCCTCCTTGCCGACGCCTCCCATCATGACTTTGCTGAAATCACCTATCCAGGCATTTCCTTCGCCGAAGGCCAGGCTGTAACCGACAATCAGCCACAAAATACTGACAACCGACGCGATGGCGAAACACTGCATTAATACAGACAGCACGTTCTTGCTACGCACCAGGCCGGCATAAAACAGGGCCAGTCCCGGTAAAGTCATGAACAGCACCAGCGCTGTCGAAGTCAGGATCCAGGCCGTGTTAGATTCATTCAGCCCGTTTTCAGAAGCCACTGCAATACCTGACAAGGACAGCAAAGCGGCAACACGCAATAAAAATTTCATAGCAAATACCATTTATTCAATTACGGGCGTAACTCTATCAGAAGCAGCCTTGGCCCTGTCAACCGCAGTACCCACATTCTCATCACGCACAAGAACAACTCCCATACGTCGTTGACCATCAACCTCAGGTTTCCCAAACAGACGCATCTGGGTATCCGGTTCAGCGAGCACCTGTTCCAACTTATCGTACTTTACAGCATCTGATTTACCCTGAACCAGTATGACACTGGAAGCAGACGGCCCATGAAAACGGATGCCGGGAATCGGCAGCCCCAGAATTGCCCTGGCATGTAATGCAAACTGGGAAAGCTCCTGGGAAATCATCGTCACCATCCCTGTGTCATGAGGGCGTGGCGAAACCTCGCTGAAAATGACCTCGTCACCTTTGATAAACAGTTCGACACCGAAGATACCGCGGCCACCCAGTGCATCTGTAACATCTCGAGCAATATCACGGGCTTTTTCGATGGCTCTTTCAGACATCTGCTGAGGTTGCCATGATTGACGGTAATCCCCATCAATCTGTACATGACCGATCGGTTCACAAAAACTGGTTCCGCCTGCATGACGCACAGTCAACTGGGTGATTTCATAATCGAAATTCACGAAAGCCTCAACAATCACCTTCCCGGCACCTGTTCGACCACCTTCCTGGGCATAGCTCCAGGCCTGTTCGATATCAGACTCGGACTTTATCGTACTCTGCCCTTTTCCTGATGAGCTCATGATCGGTTTGACCACACAGGGAATGCCAATTTCCTGCAAAGCCTGGTCAAACTCTTCCCGGTTACAAGCAAAACGATAACCCGACGTCTTGATACCAAGCTCTTCTGCCACCAGGCGACGAATGCCTTCCCGATTCATGGTTAACTGTGCAGCTCGTGCTGTAGGAATCACATGGAAACCTTCCTTTTCCAGCTCAACCAGTTCATCTGTGGCAATGGCTTCGATCTCCGGCACGATATAGTCAGGTTTTTCCTGCTCGATAACAGCTCTGAGCGCCTTGCCGTCCAGCATGGAAATGACATGACTGCGATGCGCGACCTGCATCGCCGGCGCATTGGCGTACCGGTCTACAACAACCACTTCCACGCCGTAACGCTGCAGTTCAATAACGACTTCCTTGCCGAGTTCTCCACCACCGCAAAACAGGACTTTTGTTGCTGATGCTGAAAGTGGTGTGCCGATGGTTGTCATTTCAGTTTACCTTCTCTGTAATGAAAAAGGGGTC
>JABDQZ010000275.1 GCA_013041975.1 Gammaproteobacteria bacterium | reverse complement strand
GTCAATAGCCACCAATGCCTGAAAAGACCTTGAGAACGCGTTACGAGTGCCAACAGGTAGGCAATCGGGAAAGCAGCAATAAGCTGGAAGAAAAAGGCATGGGTTTCAGCACGATGAAGCACCATGTCATTGATAGCATCCCCCTTATCGATAAACACATCGAGATCGGGTAATGTGCCGACTAACGCTCCGGCCAGTGCTGACTGCCAAAACGGTCTTCTCCTTCCCATAACGGCCACACCAACGGCGGCGCCTAATGCTGCTTGTGATACTGAGTCCATTATTTTTTGTGCCAATCAGTTACTCTGACAAACCCCTATTCATCAATTTTTTCAAACACTCTGCCTGCTGCAACTGTTTTTCAGAAAGCAGTTGATCCAAAACCTCTTGTAGTAATTGTTTGTCAGTAACACCTCGCAATTGTTCCATGCCACAATAATTTTCAGGTAGAAATTGCGCTTCCTTGCGTGCCAAGGTATCACTTAAGCTTTCCATATCATATTCAGCCTGAGAAGTGCCTGTAAACTCTGGCTTTGAGGCTACTGTAGATGATTCAACCGGAGCCGGCACCTGTTGTACTTTCATTCTGGCAAGCGGAGCTGCAGGTTGAGCTGCCTTTTTCATCTTTTCCGCCTGCACTGTAACACCATCGGCTCGCATGACTGCCTTGCTCTCTTCTTTTATAACCGGTGCGGCGTCCATTTCCATTAACTCAAGGTTCTCTTGCAGCGACTGCTCGACGGGGACCTCGTCAATAATACGCAGCACCACACCAACGCTGAGCACGATAAGAGCTGCTACTGAAAACCAGCGATATGGGGTTAAAGACCTGCCCTGTCGAGGCTGGCGCCTGGCTTCCTGCCTGATGCGTGCATCAAGAATTTCCGAAGGCCTGGCTTTGGGGATTTTCTGATAAAGCTCGGCAATTTTGTCATCTTGCGGATTATTCATCACAACCCTCCAGGCCTTTTCTTAACTTCTGCATGGCATAACGCAAACGACTTTTAATGGTTTCTCTGCCACATTCTGCAATGCTGGCTATTTCTTCCAGCGTCAGACCACTTTCCTGCTGCAACACAAAAGCATCACGCTGCTCGGGTTTTAACGTCTGCAACAACGCCAGTAGTCGCTCCATGCAACTACGAATAAAGGCAATCTGCTCAGACACAGCTGAATGACTTTCCAACTCATCTTCATTTTCCAGCGGCTCGGGCTTTTTTTTACGCCAGTGGTCAGTAATCTTGTTGCGGGCAATGGTGAACAACCATGCTGGAAATTGTGATGGTGTATCCAACTGGTGAAGTGATTGTATGACCTTGAACCAGACATCTTGAAAAATATCTTCAGCCTGTGCAGTCATCTTGACCTGACGGAAGATATAATTATAGACAGGCAGACGATGACGCTCATATAACTGATCAAACGCCGCAGCGTTGCCGCCGCGGTATTGTCTGATCAGAGTTTCGTCTGCAATATCATTCATCAGTTAACTGTTGCTGAATCCAGTGAACGGGTCAAGCCTACCATTTGTAGGAAATTGCTGCGCAGACCATGACTGTCTTTTCCACGCGCTTCTCCAGCCAGTTTTTCTATCTGCTGGTAACCGTAATCATCTAGATGTTTTCCACCTCTGAGTTTCTGGGCATAAGCTGCAACGGCACTGGCGAAACGATAGTCTTCACTGGTATTCACTAATTGTTTTTTCATACTCTTAAGTTCTACAGGAAAACTGCTCAGAATACTTTTATCCGAGTTCACCGGCTTGTAGCGTAATCTGACATGCGCAATTTCTCCGGCGAGTCCCTGGTCTATACGGCTGTATGCAGTATCCTGTGCATATCGTAATGGCTCAATCGCTTTTTTCTCTCCATTGAGACTGATTTCATACAGTGCCATTACTGAATGCCCTGCACCGATTTCACCGGCGTCTACCTTGTCGTTATTAAAATCTTCACGGGCCAGCTGACGATTTTCATAACCAACCAGACGATACTCGGAAACCACAGCAGGATTGAACTCAACCTGTATTTTCACATCTTTAGCTACTGTTTCCAGTGTAGACCCAATTTCATCAACCAGAACTTTCTTGGCCTCCATCAGGTTATCAATATAGGCATAGTTGCCGTTACCATGATCTGCAATCTGTTCCATCAGGTGATCATTGTAGTTACCCTGACCAAATCCCAGGGTTGTCAGAAACACTCCCTGCTTACGCTTTTCCTCAATCAGATCAAGCAAAGCATTGTGATCTACAGTACCGACATTGAAATCGCCATCAGTTGCCAGAATAACCCGGTTGTTACCACCCTCTATAAAGGCCTGTTTTGCTGCCTGGTAAGCCAGTCGAATTCCAGAAGCACCATTGGTTGAACCACCAGCCTGCAGTTTTTGCAGGGCCTGCTCTATTTTCATTTGCTCATTACCGGCAACGGGCTCGAGCACCATGCCGCTGGCACCGGCATAAACGACAATAGAAACCTTGTCATTTTTATCGAGTTGACGCGTCAGCAGTTTCAATGACTTTTTCAACAAACCAAGTTTGTTGGGCGACTGCATGGAACCGGAAACATCAATCAGAAACACCAGATTATTGGCTTTCATTTCAGCTTTCGGTATTGCTGAAGCTTTTACACTGACTCTCATCAGGTGCGAACCCTCGTTCCAGGGAGTTGGCCCGACTTCGGTAAAGACCGCAAACGGCGCATCGGTTTGCAGAGGCTTAGTATCGTAGGAAAAATAATTGATCATTTCCTCTGCCCGCACCATGTCTTTTACTGGCAGACTTCCGGAATTGATCACACGACGAACATTACTGTATGCCCCTGTATCAACATCAATACTGAAAGTTGACACCGGTGACTCGCGTACCACCTTAATACCGTTATCCTCATAATGGGCATATTTTTCACGAATTACAGACTCTCTGGCGATCCTGTAAGAGTCATTGGAAGCGATACTCATACCACTAACCATGGCTGTTACTGCTTTTATTTTGACCTGATCAGTAACCATTCGCGCTACCTCTTTTTTCACCAGGGGAGCTAACAGAACTGGTTCGGATTGCTGTTTAATTTCACTGTCACTATCAGAAAACTCTTCTTCTATAGCAATAACAGGAATTGAGGGAACCGGTGTGGATACCGGTTGTTGAGATTGCCGGTTATTTTCATCCACCGTCATATTACAGGCGGTTAATGTCAATACCGTACTGGATAGAAAAATAGCTGTTGATTTTTTCATCGTTTTCTCCTGATTGTTGTTTGTATCAGGTATAACGATTGAAGAAAGAAAAAGGGGTTAAATTTTTTTTCGTTTACAAGTGAGGAAAGTCTAGAGGTAATCTCCCAAGGGAGTAAATTTGAGTAAATGTGTAATGCCTGGATTTGCATTAACAACTCTAAAGTCGCATTTTGGATTAATTTTTTGACAGATCCTGTGCATACGCAACAGGCCGCTTGACTCAATTTTTTTTACTTGTTTGAAGTCTAATATTAATAATTCAGCATCGGCAATTTTTTCAGAATAAAGACCGATATATTCAGCACAGGCCTCATCTGACATTTGTTCGGGGACTTGAATATGAAAGCGCATAACTCAAATTTTAATAATTACGATCTTTATAGATAGAATAGTTCGATAAAAACGAAAAGGTAATCAAGCCAGTCAGCAATTTTCACCAGGAAAGCTTACTTTTTATACGCCCCAGCAGACCGGAATTTGCTTCCTGGCTGCTTTGCCTGATTTCCCAGAGAATCTGCGATGTTAATGTCAGTATACCCTTGATGGTTTTTTTAGCAGCAATATCCTTTCTCAACTGTTCCCGCACCATCGGTGATTGCCAGGGATGTTGCTTCTTGTTCTTGCGCATATAAGTGCGAACATTCTTCAATAGCGTATCTGAAAGTTCACTGACAATATCCGGCTCAACATCCTCGATGAACCTGCCCGATAAATGATGCACCCAGTATTTGGCCCTATCTGGAGTCAACAGGTGAAAGTCAACACATTCCTTTTTTAACAGCTCCACTACCGGCTTGCGATGAAATGAAAGCTTATCCTGATAGCTGGCAACTTCCGCTGGCTTTTTACTGGCCACAGCGGGTTTTGATATGGTTTTTCGCGACTGCGCAGGTTTACTGACGATGTTTTTCTCTGACTCTTCAACGACTTTTGCTACTTGCTGTTTTTGTGGCGCGGTTTGCTTTGGCTTCTCCGCTTCTTCAAGCGGCTGCTCAGGTAATTGACCATTAATTTCCTGTCGCAATAATTCAAGCCTCTTAGCCGTTAACTGCTCAAGGCTTTTGATATCAGCGCCTTCATTGGCTTTTTCTTCGAGGAAATCACGAACCTGTTTTTCATATTTTCTTATCTGCGATGTGCTTTTTACACCTTCTTTAGTGCACAGGACAAAAACACGCCCAGTGACATTAATAGTAATGTATTGCCTTATCTTGTGATCCAACATAACGACTATAGAGCTTGCTCTGGTTCTGCTGGCGGTACTTGAGGTTTTGCTGAACCTGGTACCTGCTTGGCCAGTACCTATTGATAATAATTATTCGCCTGATGATAAAGCTTGGCGGTACGTTCCGTTGCAGGTTTATGGCTCTGAATAAACGACATGATCTCGCGAATATAGCGGCTGGCATCGGTCCAAAGCTGCTGGTTAGCTGTTCCCTTGGCTTCATCAAGATTAAAGTCATAAAACAGTTGAGCCCTGATGGTACTGAGTTCATGTTCGTATTTGGTTCGCTGAATTTCATTCATTCCTGCAAGATGCCCCTGTGTATGCAGAAAATTAATCAACCCTGTCAGGCCCGTTATGTAATGGTTCAACACCTGTCTGTCATTGGGTTTGCTCATTCTCGATTCACCGCCTGACTCAAGTGTCTGCAACTTGTTCTGTGCCGCATTCATCAGTTGCTGGA
>JABDQZ010000154.1 GCA_013041975.1 Gammaproteobacteria bacterium | reverse complement strand
ATATTCAGGTTGTGGGCTGCGTCAGAAGAAATAATGATCTGGTCATTGATGAACGTCATCTGGGATTGATACCCAGTAATGAGAAGTCTGAAAGTCAGCAGATCATCAATAGAATTGCATCAATCATCGAGCAGCAGGTCGACCTGGAGCAGTTCGTTGCTATCGGGGCTTCAATTGAATCAGATGCTATTGGGTCGGTGGCCAGTGAAAAGCAATCAGTCGCGCAAGCAAAAAAAGCTGAGCATATTGACCCGGTAAAAGTTGGTGTTTTTCAGGATGCTTCTTTTGGATTCTACTATGCGGATGACCTTGAAACGCTACAATTTTGCGGTGCAGAGCTGGTAGCCATCGATGCACTGCAGGATCTGTCTTTGCCTGAAGTAGACGCCTTGTTCATCGGTGGAGGCTTCCCTGAAACCCACATGCAGGCCCTCTCGGCCAATGAAAGACTAATGGGGGAAGTTCGCAATTTCATCGAAAATCATGGTGTTGTATATGCTGAATGCGGCGGGTTAATGTATCTCTCAGAAAGCCTGACTTGGAAAGATAAAGAATGTAGAATGTGCGGCGTGCTTCCGGGTAAAACTGTGATGCACGAAAAACCACAGGGCAGGGGCTATATCAGGCTGGCTGAAACAGGAAAGATGCCCTGGCCTGGTGCCCAGTCCGAAGAGCTGGCTGCTCATGAGTTTCATTACTCCAGCCTGGAAGGTATGCCTGAGAACTGTGACTATGCCTTTAGGGTGGTCAGAGGGCATGGCATTGATGGCTATAACGATGGTTATGTGTATAAAAACCTGCTGGCCAATTACGCACATATGAGAAATGTGGGTAACAATCATTGGGCAGAAAGGTTTATTGCCCATATTGTAAAAAACAGAAAATGAGTTTGTGAGATTTTATTGATGTTTAAAATAACACCCAACGCCGCTGAACAGGTTGCAGTTGCTGCACAGCAAAGTGGAACTGAGAAAATGTCGTTGCGTTTTGCAGCTCAGAAACGTGCTGATGGAACTTTCGATTACCGTATGGGGTTCGATTCAGCCACCGAAGATGATATCTGTTTCAAATCTGAAGGTGTAGATATCGTTATTGCTCCGGAATTCGTGCCCATGCTGGATAAGACAGTGATGGATTTTGTCGTCCTTGAAGAAGGTGGCGACCCCCAGTTCATCTTCATCAACCCCGATGATGCCAACTATTCACCACCTCCCGAGTAATCGTAATACACGAACCTTCGATTTTGGATCTCTCCCCGGAAGACGCTTTGCGAATCAATGTCCTGTTGGCCAACAAGCCACAGGCTATCAGGATTCATGAATCATCGATGACGCTGTTCGGTTTGACTGAAAGTGGAGAAGCTTCTGTCAAACTCAATCCCAATTGCCGTGATGAGCAGTACATTAAGAAGGTTAAGGAAGTCCTTTCCAGTCATATTTCCGGTTCACCTGGTGGCTATCCAGTCTTTATCCAGCGCTGGACGCGCATGGGGCAGATGCGTGATGACAGTCTTGAACAATTGTTAATGCTGGGTGAACCTGAGGCTGTAGTTGCAGCTGTCTGTGCTACAGGTTTGACCGATGAACTGGCACGCCGCGCCTGGTGGGCGATGGAAGATGCAGAAAATGCCCGCCGAATGCTCGAACATGAGGTCGTGGTCGGTGGTGACATGGGGCCAGTTCTGGCAAATTACCTGATTGAGCATCTGCCGTTTGAAACGGAGCCTGAAAAAATGATAGAGACTGTCAGGCTAGTTCTTCAACCAGGCCTGACAGATGAGAGTGTTCGTGCAGAGCTATGGAAAAAAGGTCTGAGAAAAGGTGCTTATCATGTTGGTTTTATTCTGACCACACCGGATGACCTGCCTGTCGAAGCTACTTCGCATGTTTTATTTGCCGAGGTCTCTTCCGGGCTTGAAAAACTGGCCGATAATGGCAATCAACTGGCTGCATTTCTCAATAAGCTGTTATCGAATAAAGGCCAGACTTTCCTTGCGGCGTTGAAGACTATTTTAAAAAAGCCTTCCAATCAGGAAGTTGTGAATACGGCATTGGATGCAGTGAGATATTACTTTGCACCCATGCGTCCAGAAGGTAATCCTGACCAGAGCTTCGAAGAGCTCTCCGAAGAAGCCCGGCAGTTTGTCAGTCAGGAAGTGGATGAGGTCATGGATTTGATCGAATTACACGAAAAAATACCTGAAATTCTTCGCTCTGCCAGAGTATTGTCGGGTATGGGTTATGGTATATTACGTCCTGTTTTTCATGACACCAGCGCTATTGGCAGCCTCATGCGCCGCAAACTGGAGCCCGTTTTTATTCCTTTGCACGAAGAAATAAAAATTCTCACTGGTTAACATCGCCGACAATTTTTTCTCAAAAACTTGTTTTCCTGTCTATAATAAAATAACCAAGTGATTTAATCGGGAAAAGGTTTTGACTATGGATCATTTACTTAGTCTTTCACAAGCAGCGCGTATGGTTGGAGTGCCCAGAAAAGTTCTGCAGCACTATATTCAACGTGGAAAACTTTCGGTATTTGAAGGGTCGATACGTCAGTCGGAGTTGTTCAAAATATTCCCGGATATCAATACGGACCGTTCAGGAATGATTGAAAAGGTTCGAAATATTCAGGCAGATGCGGTCAATAAATATATGACAGATAGCACGCCCAGTCCTGATCAGTTGGTCAGCGAGGTTCAACGGCTTCGAGCAGAGTTACGTTCTGCTGAAGACAGAGTGGCGTCATACCAGTTACTGGTTGCTGAAATGAAAACACGTATGTCTGCATTCCAGAAACAGTGTGACAAGAACCAGTCGCAGATGCTCAGCTCCCTTATTGGATGGTTTTACAGCCAGTGTAAATTAAGAGAAAAGCGTTAAAATCTCCGGATGTCTTTCAAAATCCGCGTGACACCTTCCAATCATCAATTTGAACTGGAAGGAAAAGAAACTATATTGCGTGCCGGTATGCGCTCAGGATTGAACCTGGCCCATAACTGCATGAACGGCAGCTGCGGCAATTGTCTGGCCAGACTTGTCGATGGTGAAATTGAACAGATACGTCATCAAGATTATGGGCTAACTCCACAACAAAAACAGGATCAGCAATTTCTTACCTGCTGTCACAGGCCATTAACTGATCTTGTACTCGAAATGCATGAGCTGGATACGGTGCAGGATATTCCTTACCAGGAAATTGCCGTCAAGGTTTCAAAAACTGATCTTTTGGTTGATGATGTCATGCACTTGCAATTACGCGCATCGCGCAGCCAAGTGCTTGATTTTCTTGCAGGACAAAAAGTGAAACTATACTTGAAGGATGGTTCGTCTATCAGGTTAGGCATATCGAGTTGCCCTTGCGATGGACTCAACCTGCGATTTCATTTTCGCAATACAGGAGATGAATTTTGTAGCCAGGTTTTTCAGCAAATCAAAAAAGGTGAAAAAATTTTAATCAAGGGACCCTCGGGTGATTTTACCTTGAATGAATGTTCTGACGCCCCCCTGATTTTTATCGCCTGGGATACGGGTTTTTCCCAGGTGCAAAGTATTATTGATCATGTGATATCCGAGTCGGCAGAGCGCAACATTCGATTGATCTGGTTATCAGAGCAAACGCATTATTATAAAAACTACTGTCGAGCCTGGAATGATGTGCTTGATGATTTTCAGTATGAAACTGTTAGCTGTAAATTGCCCGAAGCTTCCACTGAATTATATGAAAGGATGGAGATGATTGAAGCTTTGAAACAACATGAAATTTATGCGGTATTACCGAATGAGCAATTATCAGTTTTTAAACAGTATCTTGACGATAAAGGCTTCCCCATGCAGCAGTTGCATACCGAAACCTGCTGAAACTGCTAACCATGAAAGAAATCAAAAAATATCGTGAACAGAACACTGCTGACGCATAGACCGGTAACGGTAGCAGGAGCACCTTTTTTCAACCACTGAACCGGTGATATGCGTGCATCCTTGATGCCGCTCTTTTCCAGTTCAGAAATCACAATAATATTGGCCGTAGCACCAATATGGGTACCGTTACCACCAAGCCCGACTCCCAGGGCCAATGCCCACCATAAGGGTGTGACGTTCACACCGGATGATTCCAGCCCAAGGATGATGGGTATCATGGTGACGGTAAAGGGGATGTTGTCAACAAACGCACTTAACAAGGCCGCTACCCACATGATCAGGATACAGGTCATTAACAGCATGGACGGATCTTTGGCAACCTGGGCAAGTTGATCTCCGAACATGCTTAACAGGCCGGAGGCTTCCACACCGCCGACAATAACAAACAGTCCGGCAAAAAAGATCAGGACTGACCAGTTCACCTCGCCAAAAAGATTTTCCGGTTTGGGTTGCAGTAATGCCATGGCCAGTGCCAGACCGATGAAGGCGGCGTAAGAAGGGTAGAAATGGAAATGATGATGGATAAAAAACAGAATGATAATTGTTGTTAATGCCAATACCATTTTAGAGAAGGCAACGTAATCAGTAATCGCCTGTCTGCTGTCGAGATACTGTTCATCCAGCGGGGTAATTTCAACATCCAGTTCCTTGCGAAAGGTAAACAGCAGAAACACAATGGTAAAACACCATACCACGGCAACTGGTGGAAACATGTGAACCAGGAAGGTGGTAAAGTCGATATTGGCAGCACTGCCAATCATAATATTGGGAGGGTCACCCACCAGTGTCGCAATACCGCCAACGTTTGAAAGCATTGCCTCACCTACCAGGTAGGGCATGGGGTTTATTTTCATGATACGGGTGATGAGAATGGTCAGTGGTGCAAACACAATAACGGTGGTTACATTATCCAGAATCATCGATATCAGGCTGACAGCCAGGCACAGATAAATCAGCAGGCGCCTGGGTTGGCACTTCGAAATACGGCTGATGAAAATGGCCGTATATTCAAAAGCACCTGTGCTACGCAGCATGGAGACAACCATCATCATCGCAGCAAGCAGCAAGATGGTATTGGCATCGATGGCCTGAATCGCTTCTTCCTGGGAGTAGAAGTCAAACCACATGCCGATTCCGATCATGGTTACTGCACCGATAATAGCCGCGCTGGTTCGATGAATGGTTTCAGTGAATATCAGGTAATAGGCTGCCAGCAATATTACTGTAGAAATAATCATCGGACTGCTAAAGGTCATGAGATTTTTCCGGTGGTTTATTCTTCCAGAAGATGGCGGGCAATACTTTGATGCGTCACCAGGCCAAGGTAATGCTCTTTGTCATCAACGACAAACAGGTAGGATGTGTTGAATTGCTCCATCAATGCCAGTGCCTTGACGATTTGCGAGTCAGGGCGCAAGTGTATAATCTGGTCAAGCATGAAGTCGCTGGCAGGCAGCTTCATAAAGTCGTCAGTATAGTGGTCTTCCATTTCAATGTTATCGATACCGTTGCCCAGCAGGTGGGCATGCTTGATCAGGTCAGCAGGTATGCAGTGCTGATAAAAGGTGTGGCGGATTGAAAAACGCCCGATCAGTTTACCGCTTTCATCGACGAAAGGTATTCCGGGGCAATCGTAGTCAACGCAAACCTGCATCGCCTCCCTGACCTTCATTCCGAGCGTCGCGGCACGGGTCTTGGTCATGCATTCCATCAGTTTCATGGTCATTTGTCCTTGTGCCTGCGTGAGCGTTTTTTTACATCATAGGCAGCAATTTGTTGCATGATGTCGGAGAAAGGCAGTTTGGAAAAGTCACTATACTTTTCCAGCGCTTTCACTAATACGGCATTGATGTCGATAACTGTCTCCGGAATGGGTTCAGCCGGATTCAATACATGATAGATGCCACGCATACCACCGACCTGAATGCGTATGGCCTTGCCATGTGGCAGGGTACGCCTGCTGTCGTTATCGGTACGCAACGCAAAGCGCGCCTGTTCGCGCAGATTGTCCAGCACTTCAAGACAGCGTTGCTGCCCGTCATCGATATGACAATGCACACCTTCACGCTCGGCAATACAAAAACGCTCTGACTGGGAGCAGGTACATTGATTGGTCAACAGGCTTTTTTCAAACGCGCAAAATCGTTCGTTGACTTCGCGGTAGGTGGTTCTGAAAGCATCCTGATCCATCAGGTGTTGTTGATATTTTTGAAGCGGTGGATCAGGCGGCGGTCTTTCTTGTTGGGACGCGAAGAGGCCATCAAGGGCATGGAGGCTTTTTGTACTCGCATGGTTTCCTTAAGCTGTTCACGTTTTTCCCTGCTGGCTGGATCTTCAGTATAGAAGTTGACAGCTTCCTTTGCCGGCCGGCGCTGCTTGGGAAGTTCGTCGACGGTTATCAGCCATTCGAAGGAGCCTTTATGAATGCGCAGTTCAGTGCCAATATCAACCGATTTTCCAGGCTTGGTACGCTGGCCATTCATACGCACCTTGCCACCGCTGATCGCCTCAACGGCCAGTTGCCGGGTTTTAAAAAAGCGAGCTGCCCAAAGCCATTTATCCAGACGCATGATGATCAGAAGCCCATTCAGGTTACGGTATCATCTGAGCTGTCGTAACTGCCTTTATGCAGATCATCCGCATCTTCGGCGAGACCCAGCATCGGATCGAGTTTGCCCATAGAATCCATCTCGGCCATATCGTCATAACCACCGACATGGAATTCATCGATAAAAATCTGGGGTACGGTCCGGCGTTGGCTACGACTGAAGCACTCCTGCATGAGGTCGTGGTCGCGTTCAATATTCAGCTCTTCAAAATCAACACCCTTGTGTTGAAGCAGGTTTTTTGCGCGAATGCAGTAGGGGCAGACGCTGGTTGTGTACATAACCACTTTTGGCATCGGTTTTCTCCTTAATCTATAGTTGTATGCTATCAACTGAAAAGCTGGGTTGCCAATGAAAATGGTGTTTGCATAATGGGGGGAGGCAGATTCCCGTACCCACTTACAGAAGACGCTGTGAATACAACCGTGTAAGCTTCCAGTTCACATCCATGTGAAATGAGACTTCCCTAAAAGGGTGCGGGAATCTGCTGGAAATATTGTGGGAGACTCTCCTTAACCTTAAATTGTCATCAAATTTACGATTATGACCGAAAATTCAACTCCAAAAACCATTTATCTCGATCAGTATCAACCTCCGGGCTGGAAAGTAAAGCAGGCCAATCTCGACTTCGATCTGCGAGAAGGTGAAACACTGGTAAAAGCCAGGCTGGATATTGAGAACAGTAATGCTGAAGAATCCGACATGTTTCTTAACGGGGAAAACCTGGAACTTGTTGAGATCAGTGTGAATGGCTCACTGCTTGATGAAAGCCAGTATCAGGTTTCGGAGAGGGGGCTTGTTTTGCTCAAGCCGCCAGAAAACTTTGAGCTGGAGACTTTGACGCGGATTTATCCGGAAAAGAATACCGCGCTGGAGGGACTTTATCGCTCCACTGGCATGTATTGCACCCAGTGTGAGGCCGAAGGTTTTCGCAAAATCACCTGGTTTCCTGATCGTCCCGACGTGATGGCGAGTTTTACTACGCGTGTTGAAGCTGACAAGTCACAATATCCGGTATTGTTATCCAATGGTAATCCTGCTGACAGTGGCGAACTGGATCATGGTCGCCATTATGCGGTGTGGGATGATCCGTTTCCCAAACCCAGCTATCTGTTTGCGCTGGTTGCCGGCGACCTCAAGGCGGTTTCAGGAAAGCATACAACACCATCCGGCCGTGAAATCACCTTAAATATATATATCGAAGCAGAAAATATCGATAAATGTGATCATGCACTTCATTCACTGATTAATGCAATGAAATGGGATGAGGAGAAGTATGGTCGTGAATATGATCTGGATATTTACAACGTCGTTGCGGTCAATGATTTCAACATGGGAGCAATGGAAAACAAGGGCCTGAATATATTCAATTCCAAGTATGTTCTTGCCAGGAAGGATACGGCAACTGATCGTGATTTTCAGGGTATTGAAGCGGTCATTGCTCATGAATATTTTCATAACTGGACCGGTAATCGCATCACCTGTCGTGACTGGTTTCAGCTCTCCCTGAAGGAAGGGTTTACGGTCTTCCGTGACCAGTGTTTTTCTGCCGATATGGGGTCACAACATGTGAAACGTATCGAGGATGTCAGGTTGTTACGTGCACATCAGTTTGCTGAAGATGCCGGTCCAATGGCGCATCCGGTCAGGCCTGCCTCCTATATAGAGATTAATAACTTTTACACGGTAACCGTTTATGAAAAAGGTGCCGAGGTTGTACGAATGCAGGCCAATCTGCTTGGGGCTGAAAAGTTTCGCCAGGCTACCGACCTTTATTTTGAACGTTTTGACGGTCAGGCAGTGACGACAGAAGAGTTCATGGGCTGTATGCAGGATACGCTTGGCAGGGATATGTCACAGTTCCAGCATTGGTATGATTATGCCGGAACACCTGAATTGAAGGTGCAGGGTCATTATGATGTCGATAAAAACTGTTTTGATTTAACCATCAGCCAGTCGTGTCCTGACACGCCTGAGCAGACAGGTAAACCGCCGTTTTTTATTCCATTTGCCGTGGGGTTACTGGGTCATCAGGGTAATGATCTGATTGGCACCAGCATGCTGGAGCTTACCCAACCAACCCAGGTATTCAGTTTTAAAAACATTGACGCAGAGCCTGTACCTTCATTACTGCGCGGTTTTTCAGCACCGGTCAAAGTGTCTTATCAATACACCGATGACGAATTGATGTTCCTGATGGAAAATGATACTGACGGTTTCGCTCGCTGGGATGCTGCCCAGCAGCTATCGCAGCGAATTCTGTTGTCTATGATTCGTCAGCATCAGCACAATAAACCACTTGAGGTATCATCCGAATTTATTGAGGCTTTCAGAAATACTTTGCTGGATGAAAATTCTGACAAGGCATTACTGGCTGAAGTGATCACCTTGCCATCCGAGTCCTACCTGGGAGACCAGATGCAGCAGGTAGATGTTGATGCCATTCACCTTGCCAGAAAAACTTTGAAACAGAAAGTGGCTGATACGCTCTATGAGGATTTGCTTGGCGTTTATCAAGACAATGAAGTGATGGGTGAATACCGTATAACCAGTGATGCGATTGCACGG
>JABDQZ010000271.1 GCA_013041975.1 Gammaproteobacteria bacterium | reverse complement strand
GTGTAATAGCAGCAATCGGAGCCTTACTTACAGGCTATTTGGCAAGTGGCAGTGTGGCTCATGATGATGTCTCCCACGCCAATATGATGGTGCACAGAAACTGGGCGTTTGCTGCCACTTCCATATTTGCAATCATCGCCTTGATCGACTTAATGAAACGTAATGAAGCACGAATTTCGCTCATCAGCATTCTGCTGCTGGTAGCAGGTGGCGTCACACTCGCCAAAACCGGGTTGGAAGGCGCAGAGAACGTCTATCAGTACGGCCTGGGTGTACAAAGTCTGCCGGACATCTCAACACATGAACACTCTGCTGGCGAGGAAGCGGCGCAGCATGACCATGAAAATGCCGATCAGGTAACTGCAAAAAGTGGGCATGGGCATGATGAGCCATCTGCAGATGAATCAAATAGTGTAATTGCGGATGACGGTCATGAACACTCACATGCAGAAGCACCTTCAATTTCAAACACTGAAACCAGCATTGAAGACCCCAATCACCCAGCCAGCCTACTCGCATCAGAACTCGCGGATGCCATAGCGATTGGTGATGTCAACTCACTCAGAATGGTACTTGCACCTGATGTATTGATTTTCGAGTCAGGGGGCGTTGAATCTTCGCTAGCTGAATACGAGGGACATCACATGCCAGCGGACATGGCCTTCATGAAAGCCATGCGTCGTGAAATCATTTCTCAGCAAGTGATCGACTCGGGTGATGCGGCGACCGTGGTTACACGCTCACGTGTTTATGGAATCTATAAAGAGAAAGAGGTTGGTCTGAACAGTACAGAAACCCTGGTGATGAAGAAATTAGACGGTCAATGGAAAGTAGTTCATATCCATTGGTCTTCCAGTTGATGACACAACGATGATTACTTCGGAAAACAATCATTACATACCAGCTCTGAAGCACTCCTGGCTAACCCGGTTTTATGATCCGGTCGTCGCCTTGAGCACTCGGGAAAAAGTCTTCAGAGAAAAGTTACTAGCTCAGGCTGAAATCAACCCAGGAGATCAAGTTCTGGACTTGGGCTGTGGCACTGGGACCTTTGCAATAATGCTTAAAACCCGACACCCGACTGCAAAGATTACAGGGCTTGATTGTGATCCCGATATCCTGATTCAGGCTCAGAAAAAGAAAATATCTGCAGGTGTAGATGTTACTTTTGATGAGAGTATGTCTTATACGACACCTTATTCTGAATGCGAATTTGACACCGTTTTTTCTTCGCTGTTTTTTCATCACCTCAAGTCAGTGGAAAAGTTACGCACAATCAGGGAAGTCTACCGCGTACTTAAACCTGGTGGTTTTTTTCATGTTTGTGATTGGGGTCGTCCTTCTAATTCAGTATCACGAGTGATGTCATTGTGTGTGCAACTTCTTGATGGCTTAGAAGTAACTCGTGACAACATCGAAGGACGACTTCCTTCTTTCATAAAAGGAGTTGGTTTCGAAGAAGTAAGTCAACTTGGGCGGGTTGAAACAGTATTGGGCACATTGGATTTTATTTCAGCTAAGAAACCCAGGAAATGAAATGAGCAGGAGTACCGACAAATATAAATATTAGCGATATCAAGTTTGGTTATTACCGTCAAATTGACGGAAAAACCGGAAAGTTTTTTGCAGAGTTTGACTGTAAGTTTTGGCGTGCTTGAAATTTCATAAGTTATTGAATTTATTATTTATTACTTGATCTATGTCATATTATATTAATATAATATATGCCATTATTAACGTGACACAAGTTTGTTGGTCGATAGTTTTTACGCTTTTGAAATCAGAAGCACTTATTTGTAAATTTTTTAAATGAAGGTGAATTAAATGAAAGTTATCAGATTATTTTCGAGTGTCTCACTTGCCTTCGGTCTGACCATATCGGGTGTAAATCTATTTGCACATGAGTCTGGGTCTGGACCGGGCCAAGGTATGGGAGATTTTATGGTTACCAGACATTTTACTGGTTCCTGGGCTCAGGTTGAGCAGGAAAGCCAGGGGCTAAACCTTGAGGTAATCGAACAGATCGATGGTTCCAGAAGGTCAGTGGCGTACTGGTATACCTATGGTGCGGATAGGAAAACTGCCTGGTATCTGGGTATTGGAGATCTGGTAGATGATCAAATCATCTATGAACTCTACGACTCTGTAGATGTTGGGTTTATGCAGGGGGATGAGCCCGGCAATGACTCTGTCCAGAGTGTTGGAACAATGACCATTGTTTTCGACAGCTGTGACAGCGGTGCTGTTACTTTCGATACCGGTCACGAAGAAGTCGGCAGCGGATCTTTCAACATTGCTCGTGTATCCGAAATTATGAATACCCATTGCAGTGGCAGCATTGCAGATGACATGCATGCAGATGCAATGTTTGGTGAACAACGTATGGGTTTGATGCCGGCCAGGGAAGGCATGTTTGGTGAGGGCCATGCCAGGTACGAAGACTATCCGGGTCATATGGAATTTGAAATTGATGTCGAAGGATTGCCGGATGGTGACTACCACCTGTATGTAGGCGGGCAGGATCATGGTGTTTTTAGTGTTAGTAACGGCCATGGGAGCATGGAATTTACAAGCCCTGGCGAAACTGGAAGCATGATGATGACTTTCGATCCGCGCGGCATGTTGATCGAAATTCATGATGACCAGGGTGTGGTGATGTCATCCTTCGAAAACAGTTTTGCCGGGGATCAGCACGGCCATCATGGTGATGGTGGTGATGATGATCACCATTATGACTGCGAGACAGGTATGGGTCCTGGAATGGGACCTGGTATGGGTCACGGCATGGGATCGGGAATGATGAATTGTGTCGATGATGGTGATTTCGTGGAAATTGAAATTGACCTGGAGAATACGGGCGTGCTTATTGATGCAGAAGGTAAAGCAGAGTGGAAAATGAACTCTGACCGCGTGGAATTTTCAGTTGAAATCGAAGACATTCCTGTCGGTTCCTACACACTGAACGTGGGTGGCGTTGAAGAGGGAACTTTCGAAGCATTTGAAATGCACGATGGTGACGTCTATGGGCATATCAGATTCAGGGATCCTGAATCTTATGGCCGCGAGCACCTGGACTTCGAGCCCAGAGGGCAGAAGATTGAAGTATTTCAGGGTGACAATGTCATCCTTGAAGTGAACTTTCCTACAGAATAACTGTCTGAAAATTATAGGAAAACAGGACGCACATTGAAAAGCTTGCTCAC
>JABDQZ010000263.1 GCA_013041975.1 Gammaproteobacteria bacterium | reverse complement strand
GTGTACCTGGATATGACCTACCATGGAATCGGTAAACTGCCCTACCATCATTGATTTGAACGAGCCGGCAATGGCAATGAATAACAGAACAGCGACAAGCCCAACCGTAATAAGCAGTGACGTCAGTAGTGTACGACGCTTGTAGCGCAGAAGGTTGCGTGCCGCAATCTTGAGAATATCAATCATTGCTCATCCCCTTCTCACGCTGATGTAAAAGCCCGTCTTCTAATTCGAAAGTAACTTCCGCTTCGCCCATAATTTTTGGATCATGCGTGGAAAAAACAAAACTGGTACCAAACTCATCCCGTAAATTACGCATCAGATTTATAATGCGGTAGGCCGTATCGTGATCCAGGTTAGCGGTTGGTTCATCTGCCAGCACCAGCTTCGGATTAGTCACCAATGCACGGGCCACCGCAACTCTTTGCTTTTGTCCTCCGGAAAGCTGGTCAGGTCGTTTGTCAGCCTGTTCCTCAATGCCTGCAGCCGCCAACAGGCTTTTCACTCTTTCACGTCGCTGCTTTGCTGACCAGTGCTGAACCATAATCAAGGGAAACTCAATATTCTCATAAGCGGTCAACACGGGAATAAGATTGAAGTCCTGAAATACAAAGCCGATATTTTCACCCCTGAAAGTCGCTGCCTTTTGTCTATCCAAACTCGATACCGCAGTTCCCAGCACACTGAGCTGTCCTTTAGTTGGACGATCCAGACAACCGATCATATTCAACAGCGTTGTCTTGCCACTACCAGACGGGCCGACAAAACACACAAAAGAACCTGCAGATATAGTGAAATCAACGCCGCGAATGGCAGGTACGACCAATTCACCAACCGGGTAATCCTTAAAGAGATTTTCTGCATGAATAAGACTCATTGAAGTGGTTCCAGAAGTAAGCCCATTATCATTACTTTAATTTCAAAGGATCAGTTTTTCGCAGCACTCCTGGGTCAGGCTCCTGATCATGCTCATACCCGGGGGGAGGATAGACGGTGTTGCAGCCCTCTCTGTCGTAGTCACCCATTTCCCTCTGCAGCAGACAAATATCGAAGTTGCCAGGACCACCATCGAGATTATCAATACCAGGCCCACCCCAGAGGACATCATGATCACCATCGCCACCACGCAAAATGTCGTTACCAGGAGCCCCAAACAGCCAGTCGTCACCCGCATCACCTATTAGATGATCACTGCCTCGTGCTCCCATGAGGGAGTCATTACCTGCGCCTCCACAAACCGTGTCATCGCCGGCATCGCCGTGCACAACATCATTACCGCCGCCAGCAACAATAACATCGTTTTTCTCGCTACCTAATATCAGGTCGGCCTGAGGAGTACCAATACAGGTTGCAGGCCTTCCCCCGCAAAGTGGAACTTGTTTCATGCCCGCAGGTAAGTAGGGGCACTTGATAACGGTGTGGGCCGGATAATAATCAGGAAATTGTTCCTTGGCACCGCCGGGCCCGGCGCTGTAAACAGCAGCAGTCATGAACAGAGTGATCACAAGTAAGGTGGCGTTTATTATTAGAATAGTGTTTCTTTTCATGGACAGCACCCAACTCGATTATTTTATAGGTATTGTTCTATTTGAGGCATTGAGTTGATAAATGTCAATAAATTGATCTTGCATGTATTGACATAAATCAAAAGTCGGGGATTAATGTTTAAAAACCTGTATTGCGTTAAAACAAGAGCTCAATGAATTTTGCGTACTAGAATTTGATTGGGAAAGTTTTTTAATAAAGACCAATTAACCATCATGAAATTATTTAAAATCCTAACCGTCACCTGTGTTGTTTTTCTTTTCGCCTGCTCCAAGCAAAACCCGGAGCTTGTCCTCACTGAAAAACAACTGGCTGAGGCTATTGCTAATCACTTCACTGTAGAAAACGAAAAAGCAAAGCGTTTTGAAAACCTTGAAATAAAAGTGATCAATACCGAGGAAAGTGACAATCAGTCAAAGCCCGTTTACAAGGCTACTTATCAGGTCAGTGGCGAATTGGCAGAAGATCTTTATCAGCTAAAATCGAAACAAAGCTGCAACAATAACTATGTCACCTACAAATTGCTTCACCCCAAGGGCTCAAAGCATGTCATCAATGGTTTAATGGTCGCCGTATATAGTACTGGGGCCTGGGATTATGCATTTAAAAATGACAATGAACTTGAGGGCAGCAAACTGCCCGAAGCAGCCAACCTGTTCAGAGCAGATAGTCTCGAAGAAATCGACTTCATCAAGCAAACCTGTCTAGAAAAAGGTGAACAGCAAAAAGAAGCCGTATTAGCCGAGCTTAAAGCAACAGTTATTGTCATTAACGATGAGGCCTATGACAAATTCCTGAAAGCATCAGAATCCATAGACGGAAAAGAAATCTATGCAACTGTCTGCGCCAGCTGCCACGATACCGGCGTATCCGGTTCTCCCCGTATAGACGATAAAAATGCCTGGCACCCTAAGTTAGACACTGTAAAAAAAGCTCTTTTACAAAATATTCTTATACCTGAGGGCTCCAGACACCCGGCAGCAGGGAAAATCTTACTGAGCGAAGCAGAGATCCTCGCCTCAATAAACTACATCCTCAACAGGCTTAGGAAAAATCAGGCTCATTAATCCTGACATGGATTATAAGATGCTTGATTTTATTCAGCCCGCTCGCATTTGATCACATAAAATGACAACGCCAGGCATATCCAGGGAAAGCAGAATTTCAGATGAAGGCCTGAAACGCCTGAAAAGACAACTTCAATCAGGCAGCAGGATCAGCAAACCGGTACTTGATCAATGGGTTCAGCGCTACGGCGAGAAAGCCCTACAATTATTAAATGAGTTCGACATCAAATACTAACCCTTTAAAACCAGGCAGGAACAGGGGCCGGAATACATGCAAACATCAAAATTAACTTTAGTTATGTTAGTGATTTCACTGATTTTATCTAATAGTGTAAAGGCATCAGCCAACGATGTTGTCATGCTTCACTGTAAAGACCAGAATATTTCAATACATAAAGAGGGTTTGTATTTATTGATCCATGGGTTTGGAACTGACCTTAAATACCAAAGATACAATAATAGCAATCATCCTGTTTTGGGAACTTTTGATGCCCAAAAGCAAAATCAGGAAAAAACCTGGATATTTGTGGAAACTGAAATCTTAGATAAAAATTATGAAATTATTTATGTGTTTGCGATAAATAATTTGAGTTTAAAAAGAATTGTTCATGAAAGAGGTGATGCAAGAGCATTTAAAAAAGGATCAAGAAAAGAACCCAAAATTTGCTTTCCGGCAACAAATCCTTTTTGACGTCAAGCCAGAGATTGAGCAGCGTTAAGCTGCTCAATCATCAAAGTTCTCACAACAGTCGCAATATCGACAGTACCCATAGCGTGATAGAAACAGCACAATGAATGCCAATATCAGCAACACAGCTCCAGTTAAAATTTCCATAATGTACTCCTAATTCCTAAATGCATATATGACGACATAAAGCTGTCATAGATATACCTACAAGATGTTAACTGTACAGACAATAGGTATATCATTAAGTTCTAATATATTATCGGGTCTTTCCAGGGAAACTTTAAGCTTAGAGTGGCTAATTTGTGAACTGCGTCACAGAAACTGGTCTACTTAGGGCTAAAAAAAACCGCCACTCAAGGTGACGGGGTATTTTTGGAAACACGGAGTCTTGCTCGGGACCCTTCTTTGTTATTGTCAGCTTCTACTCAAAAGACACAGTAATAGTAGGTTAATTGTCGGATTTAGGCAACAAGGACATACATCTTTAGTTTGAAAATGACTTCCTCCAAACCTAAAAGGCATAAAAAAACCCCACTCAATGAGCAGGGCCAAACTTCTTGTTAAGAGTATCGAGAAAGGAAAAGAAGTTACCTGGAAAACTCTTCTGTGAAGAAACTACCGCACTGGACCGACTGCTCTGCCATTAGCGGCCATTTAGCTTCTAATGCTATTGATTCGATTTTTGAGTTGTTTCATTTTCTGTCGTTGCTTGTAATGGTCCTTATGCAAATTACCTACTGCGCTAAATGTTGCATCAGGGTTGTCGCTTGTTTGGTAATTATTATCAATACATCTGGAATATTTGTATTCAATTTTACCCGTCTGTTCATTTTTGCATTTGTAGACGTTTCCGGAAAACGAATGAGTAGAAACCAGTAGAAGTGGGATCAGAAAAAAAAGATGTTTTTTCATGTTAGCTCCAAGATTAATTAGCTGCTAACAATATAATTCCCTTTCCTGACACTGAGTGTTACACAATGTTACAAGGTGTAACTGCTAACACCTGCTTGTATGGCAGCTAATTTATAACAGCCAGACCAGCACCGGTGAGGATATTTCTGATCTAGGCCTGATTTTCAGGCTTAAATACTCTGTAACAATTTACTCCCTCCAGGTTACAAGCTGTAACATTGCTCCCCCTTATACGTACTAGTATCTGACCCAACGTCAAACAAACTACCAAAGGGGTATATTAGATGAATAGACGTCAATTTCTCAAAAACGGACTCAGGGGTACTGCTGCGTATGCCTTGCTGCCAGCAACTTTACTCGGGGCTCACTCCGCCATGGCTGGAATGGGCAACGGCAAAGGTAATTCAAGAAAGGGCAATTCTTCTGACCCTGTCACGGAAGAAGAAATCGAATATTTAATGTATATGCGTGAGGAAGAAAAGCTCGCTCGGGATGTATACCTGACGATGTACGCTAAATGGAATACCCACGTGTTTTCTAATATTGCAGACTCGGAAGAACTGCATACGCTTGCGGTCAAATCCAAAATCGACAAGTATGGACTGGAAGATCCGGTTAACAACGATGATGTCGGGATATTCGTCAACGAAAAGCTGGCCAAGCTTTATAACACTTTGGTTGATCAGGGTAATAAATCTGAAATGGATGCACTATGGGTTGGCGCTGCCATTGAAGAAATCGATATGATAGACCTACAGGAAGCAATAGATGCTGCTGACCATCCAGATATTGCCAGGACCTACCAGCATCTAATGGACGGTTCCAAAAATCATTTACGGGCATTTGTCTCCGTTATTGAAACCCAGGGAATGGACTATAGTGCCCAGTATCTTGATCAGCATGCTGTGGATGCAATCCTGAACGGCTGATCTTTAAAAAACACCTGTATTTTGAAGCTGTATCCGTAGGTAATGCTATGTACAGCAGGCCGTAATGGTTACTCAGCAGAGCGCGATGCGTAAGGTAGTTCAGAGATTATGAAATAGCTTATCTTTTTTCTTCAATGAGTTCCCGGAAAGCAGTAATATCATGACGGACGTGTTCTTCGAACCATTGAGAAAAAAAATTCTGCAGTTCTTCTGGTAAATTATCCTTATAACCGACTACTTTCTTCATTTGTTCTGCAAATTCTTCAATCATTTCATGATGCCTGTTGATATGATTTTCCACATCAGGGTAACCATTCAGATGTAAAAACATTTCTTCGTGTTTCAAATGCCTATCAATGTAGTCAATGAGTTCAGTAAAAACGCGGGAAATATGTTCCGAGTAGGTAGAATAGACATTATCATCGAATAGCTTATTAATGATTTTCAGGAGTTTTTTATGCTGATTATCGAATTCAATGCTGCCGACACTGAAATCATCAGTCCAGACTATTTTTTCCATGATTCTGCCTCCGTTGCCGTCCATGATTTAGCAGCAGATAATTTAAAACATGCTATGCGTACAAATTTATCTGAAGCACATTTAGAATAGTATAAAAACCAACGC
>JABDQZ010000253.1 GCA_013041975.1 Gammaproteobacteria bacterium | reverse complement strand
TCCAGGCCATCAATACCTGGCATATGAAGGTCTAGAAGTACGATCTTAAAAGGGTCATTGTTATCAACGGCTATCTTCAGTAAGCCCAGAGCTTGTTCACCAGAAGATGCACTTTCATTCCTCATCCCCCAGCCTGTGACATGATTATGCAAAACCTCGCGATTAACTTCATTATCATCAACGACGAGAACCCGGACATCTTTTAAAATATCGTGTGAAAATTGAGTACGAGGTTTTTGAGTATCTGCTGGTTGTAGTGAAATCTCAAAGCTGAATTCTGAACCCACTCCCGGTTGACTCTGTAAATAGATTTCACCACCCATTAAACCGACAAGTCGCTTGGTGATGGCAAGTCCAAGGCCTGTTCCGCCAAAACGACGTGTCGTTGTTCCATCTGCCTGCATGAAAGCATCAAAAATTCTGGACTGCTGTGCTTCCGATATTCCTATGCCTGTATCTTTAACTGAAAAATGATATAAATCCGGTCTGCTCTCAGCTTGATCTACTCTTACTTTTATCTCGCCTTTTTCCGTAAACTTGATTGAATTACCAATCAAATTTAATAATATTTGGCGTATTCGTACAACATCACCTTTTACCCAGCTTTGCAGATCTAGAGGAATATCAGCAATCAATTCTACTGCCTTCAAATCAGCCTGGTCAGCGACTAATTCAAGTGTTTCCTCGACAAGATCACGAAGATCCAGATCTTCGTTATTTAAATACAGTTTATCTGCCTCAATCTTGGAGAAATCCAGAATGTCATTAATAATTGAAAGCAGGTTTTCACCGGAACGATGAGCTGTTTCTGCAAGCCTGCTTGCGCGCTTATCCAAATCTGACTGAAGCAATAGTTCAGTCATACCTAATACACCATTCATCGGTGTACGAATTTCATGGCTCATCGTGGCCAGGAAATCACTTTTGGCTCGACTCGCAGCTTCCGCAGCCTCAAGCGCACCCTGCAGACTGGTCGTCCGCTCTATTACCTTGTTTTCAAGGCTCTCTCGGTAGGCGCTGAGTTTTAAATCGCGTTCTTCGACCTGTTCCAACATATCGTTAAACCGGTCTAATAGCATCCCAACTTCATCAACATCACCCGCTTGAAGTCGAAGACTAAAATCCTGGGTATCAGCCACTTCATCCATACCATTGAGCAAAAGTTGAATAGGCCTGGAGATCCTGTGCTGCAATTTTAATGATAGGTAATAGACGCCGACCATGAGTATTATGAGTATCAAAGCTGTGACAAGCACCGCCTGCTTTAACTGGGCGTACATCGGTTTTAAAGTAACCCCGATGAATAGATGCCCCACTATCTCGCCATCCAGATAGATAGTTTTTAGTAATTTTATATTTTCAAAGTCAATATCGAAATCAACATTCGCTTTGGACTGTGCCCTGGATTTAAATAGGTCAGGATTTCTTTCGATAGCTTTTTGAGATTCACCGTATTTAGCAAGATAATCAAAATTGGGCATAAAGAGCACAGCTGATATAACTTGCGGTTCCGCCTTAAGCGAACCAAGAAGTTTTGATGCAGTATTAGAATCGCCAAACGACAGGGATGCCGTAGAATTTGTAGCAATAAATTCAGATAATACCGTTATTCTTTCGAGAACGTTATTCCTATAAGAGTAAGCCTCAAATATCACGTAGATAAAAGAAGCCGTTACCAGCGCCAAACCACTTATAAGTAACACTATACGACGTAATTTAGTCGCAATATTTTGATTATGAAGAAAATCCATTTATAGGGGTTTAAGCTGGTATTTTTTTTAATAATTAACAATCATAATAACTTTAAAATAATATAAATGCATGTTGGAAAGAAATTTAAGGAATCTATTTCTAAAAACACTAATTATACTAGGTTAATATTCATAAAGTCGGCAAATCATCATTAAATGTACTTAACGGTTTCGGTATGCTCAGGCAGCTGATTTAACCATCATAATTTTCTATAATTGACTTGGCAATGTTTAGCTTGTGACCAGTTCCGCCTTTTCGTTGAACCCCTAAGCGCTCGGTTTGTAGTCAGAATTTGAGTTTTTTCGGTATTTTTAATTCTCTCAATTTCAATACCTTACGGCGCCTGAATTTTTTCTTTTGCAACCAGAATCAGTCTATTCCAGCCACAAACTGGTACAAATTTGGTAGCAACTAATTTTCTCTTAAGCGGACATTTTATAATATTCATTGGATGGAAACTTAGCTACCAATCCGGGCATTCACCTTGACCAGGCGAATTTGAAAATATGGAGAAAGCAGCCAGTCACCGGCAGGTATCAGATGAACAGCGGACGATAATTCTTACCTATAAGAAAAAATCCATCAGGCTGTTCTGTGGTATTAGCCGTCATCGACTCACTGATTAGTTGGTAGTTCAAACTACCCCATAGCGGACAGAATTTGATCATTGGAAATAAATGGTGAATGGCTCTTCGGCTACCAAATCGGGCATTCACTCTGACCAAACGAATTCGAAAATATGTAGAAAGCTGCCAAGCCAAAGATAGTAGCCATGACAGCAACAATGTCTATGAC